>JAFACJ010000498.1 GCA_023425615.1 Actinomycetes bacterium | reverse complement strand
GTTGGTACGAGCGACCGCCTGAAAAGCGGTAGGTCGGCGGTTCGACCCCGCCCCTGGCCACCAGTGCAGAAGCCCAATCCGGCACGGCCGGGTTGGGCTTCTGGCTTTCCCGCCCGTATCTCCGGCGGTTATCGTGCCGGGTATGCGGATCAAGGGATCGGGATCGTTCTGTCTGCGCGTCGACGCGGGGTATTGCGCGGTGGCCGCCCTGTGCGTCGCGGTGTTCGCGCGGCCCCTCGGCTCGGCGCTCGGCGTCCCGGCGGCGCTTCTCCTCGGTGTGGCGGTGCTCACCTTCGCCTGGGCGGGGCTGCTGCTGTTCGCGGCCTCCGTTCCGCGTCTACGCGCCCCGCTGGGCGGCGTCATGGCCGCCAACGTCATCGCCGCGACGCTCATCGCCGTCCTCGGGCTCATGCGGCCCGTCGACGCCCTCTCGCTCCTTCTCCTGGCGGTCTCCGCCGAGGTCGGCGCCTTCGCCCTCTGGCAGGCGCTTCTGCTCCTTCCCGCCCCTCGCCCTCGCGGCTGAGCCGGCGTCGCACCGGAGCCGCCGAGAGACCGGCGGCGCGAAAGCCCGATCCCTGCCGGATCGGGCTTCTGGCTTTTCCCGGAGATGGTGAGAAAGGTCACCAAAGTAGCTAAAAGTTCCGTTTAGGTGGTTTGGGGAAATCCGCTACGGCAATGGGATCGGACACGACGGACGAAAGGAGTGGTCATGACCATCGAGCAGCGTCCGGGTACCCAGCGCGCGGAGCCCGAGGAGGGGCACCTCACCGGATCGCCCTACGTCGAGGCCGAGTGGAGCGGAGGCGACCGCGACGAGTTGCCGCACCCGGTGCGCCTGTCCGGGCAGCCGCACGGGAAGACGTCCTCCTGGATCGTGGTGGCCACCGCGTTCGTGGCGTTCGCCGTGGCGGGGGTCGCGCTGATCCTCCACGCGTGGGTCCTGATGTGGATCTGCGTGGCGATCGTGGTGGCGATGTTCCCCGCGGCGATGGCCGTCCGGATCATGGACGACACCGTGGGATGGTCCAAGCCCACTCCGGGTGAGATCACCCGTGGCTACATGACCCGCACCGCCACCCGGGTGCGCGAAGAGGAACTGCGGCAGCTGAGGGAGACCGGGGCGCAGGACTCCGAGGCCAAGACGGGCGGCCGCGCGGAGAAGTGACCCGCGGGCCTCTCGTCCGCGAAGACCTTCCGGAGCGGGGGGATGGCGTGCCCCGGCCGCGTTCGAGCGGGCCGGGCACGCCCCTTTTCCGGGTTTCAGCCGCCGTGCGCGGCCGTCACACCTCGACCGACTCGCCGGGACCCAGCCGGACGTACTCGGCCTCGGTGAGCGAGCTGAGCATCCGGTCGAAGACCGCGAGGCCGTTGTCGTTGAGGAGCGCCTCGTGGATCGGGTGGACGCGCTGCGGCGCGACCTGGCCGATGTAGTCGGCGCCCTCGCTGAGCTTCATCCAGGGCGCCGCGACCGGCGCCAGCAACGTGTGCACCGGCAGGTCGGGGACGGTGAAGCTGTCGCCCGGGTGGAAGATCCCCTCCAGGTGGTAGCCGACGTTCTCCAGGTCCGGCATCGAGGGGTGGATGACGGCGTGCCGCTCACCGAACACATCGACCTTCAGGCCCGCCGCCTCGATGGTGTCGCCGTGGCGGACCGGCGTGAACGGGGTGTCGCCCAGGAACTCCGCCAGCGACGGCGGCCCGTAGATCTGCAGCTCGGGGCGGCGGCGCTTGAGCTCCCGCATCGCCTCGGGGTCCAGGTGGTCGAAGTGCACATGGGTGATGAGCACGGCGTCCGGGTCCTCCAGCGGCTCGGGGCCGGAGAACGCCCCGGGGTCGATGACCAGGCGGCCTTCGGAGGTCTCGAACCGGATGCAGGAGTGCGGGAACTTCACCATTCTCATGCGTCACATCATTCCCCAGGGCCGGATCCGGCCGAGCTAACAACACGGAGATATATCCCGAAATCATGGGTATCAAGGCTTTTGAGGAGCTTCCCCGCCTCACCGGCACGAGGGGAGCCACGCCATGCCCGCAGACCCGCTCACACTCGCCCACGCGTTCTTCCAGGCCCGGCGCCACGGCAGCCGGGTTCCCGCCTACCTCGCCGAGCGCGGCTTCCCCGAGTCCGTGCAGCGCCGCTTCCGCCTCGGCTACGCCCCCACGGGCTGGCGGACGCTCACCGCGCACCTTCTCGGGCACGGCGTCCGCGAGAACCGCCTGGTGGCGCTCGGCCTCGCCCGCCGCTCCCGCCACGGCCGCGTCTACGACTTCTTCCGCGACCGGATCATGTTCCCCGTCCACGACCGGCACGGCGTGCTCGTGGGCTTCATCGGACGCGCGGTCGGCGCCGCGGACGGCCCCCGCTACCTCAACAGCCCCGACAGCGCCGTCTTCCGCAAGGGACAGGTGCTCTACTCCCCCGACCCCGGCCTGCCGGGACGCCGCGTCGTCGTCGAAGGCCCCCTCGACGCCCTCGCCGTCCGCATGGCCGGCCTCCCCGCCGTCGCCCCCTGCGGCACCCGCCTGACGGCCGAGCAGACCGCCCTCCTCGGCGACGGCGTCCTCCTGGCACTGGACGGCGACACCGGAGGACGGCGCGGCACCGTCCTGGCCTGGCGGCGGTTCGCGCGCCTGCCGGGGCGGGTCGGCACCGTCCTGCTGCCCGAGGGCAAGGACCCGGCCGATCTTCTGCGGGAAGGCGGCCCCGCGGCCCTCAGAGCCGCCCTGGGCCACGAACTCCCCCTCGTCGATGTCGTCCTCGACGCCGTCCTCGAACACCGTCCCCTGCGCTTCGTGGACGAACGCGTGTCCGCCGCCCACGCCGCCGCCGCGCTCATCGCCGCCCTGCCGCCGGAGCACGTGGCGCGCCAGGTCGCCAGGACGGCGGCACGGCTGGACTTCGCGCCCGCCGACATCACGTCCTACGTCGTGGCGGCCCTGGCCGAGCGGATCGGCGCCGGCGCCGTCTAGTGCCGCGCCGGCAGGGGGTCGTGCTCCTTGCCGGTGCCGCCGCACATCCGGCACGGCTCATCGACCCTGATCCAGCCGATGGCGCCGCCCGCCTCCCGCTGCGGCTTCTCCGGCCGCCACCAGCCGGAGCCCTGGCAGAACCGGCAGACGAGGTCGTCGCGGTCGCACCACCGGCACGGGTCGAGGCCACACCGTTCGGGGATCATCGGCACAGTCCGGTGCCGTCGCACACATGGCAGTTCTCCACGCTGTCCACCCAGGTCACCGAGCCGTCCTCCTGCTGCCGGGGGCGCTGATAGGTGATCCGCCCGGAACCTCCGCAATGCCCACAAGGCGGGGGATCATCCTTCGCCAACCCACGCCCACCTCCCTCTTCGCACGGCGGCACTCCCAGCATGACCGGCGGGGCCGCGCGGCGTCCACCGACCCCGGAGGCCGGGCGCGTCGCGGTGTCCTGCGAAGATGGGACACCG
>JAFACJ010000483.1 GCA_023425615.1 Actinomycetes bacterium | reverse complement strand
ACTGGATCCTCACCGGGCAGAAGGTCTGGACGTCGATGGGCCACCTGGCCGACGTGGGCGAGGCGCTGGTGCGCACCGACCCGGGGGCGGCCAAGCACGCGGGGCTGACGATGTTCCTCATCGACATGCGCGCGCCGGGCGTGACGGTACGGCCGATCCGGCAGATGACCGGCGGCGCAGCCTTCAACGAGGTGTTCCTCGACGGTGTCCGCGTTCCCGACGCGCACCGCATCGGCGGCGTCGGCGAGGGCTGGCGGGTGGCGGGCACCAGCCTGGGCAGCGAGCGCAAGACCATGATCGGCGACGACGGGCCGGTCAGCCCGTACGCGCTGGAGCGGCTGGCGGCGCTGGTCGCCCGGCTGGGCGCCGAGGGAGACCCGGTGCACCGGCCGGAGATCGCCAGGACGGTGGCCGCGGTCGTGGCGATGAAGGCGGCTGCCGAACTGCCGGAGGGCTCCTGGGGGCCGCAGGGCACGGTGTCGGGCTCGATCCTGAAGATGCTGATGACCCGGGCCGTCGACCAGATGGCGCGGCTCGCGGGCGAGGTGCTCGGCGAGCGGGCGTTCACCGACTCGGGGGAGAGCGACACCCACGCCTGGTCGGAGTTCGTGCTCGGCGCGCCGGCGCTGCACCTGGCCGGGGGCACCGACGAGATCCAGCTCAACATCATCGCCCAGCGCGGGCTCGGCCTCCCCCGTCCGCCGAGGCCCGCCACCACCTCGAAGTGACTTCTAGCAAAGGACAGGGCAGTGGAATCTTTCATCCAGCTGCGCCGGGGAACCACACCGCGGCGGATCCACCGCGATCTCGACGGGCTGAAGGACGACGAGCTGGGCAGGGCCGGGTTCACCGGCCGCTACGCCCACCTCTACCGCCGCGAGGACCCGACCGTCTACCGCGTCGAGGGCTCCCTGCGCCCGGTGGACGTCCAGACCGGCACGCTGGAGCCGAGTGACATGAACGATCCGGCGGGCCTGCCGCTGCTGCTGTTCGGCAACGCCGACTGCCGGATCTCGCTCAGCCGCCGGAGGGAGGCAGCTCCCTTCCACGAGCGCAACGTCGACGGCGATGAGCTGTACTTCGTGCACCGGGGCGAGGGGTACTTCGAGACCGAGTTCGGCAGGCTGCCCTACCGGCCCGGCGACTACGTCTACCTGCCCAAGTCGACGACCTACCGGCAGATCCCCGCGTCCGACGGGCACCTGCTGCTCATCGAGGCGACGGAGGAGTTCGGGGTCCCCGAGGCGGGAGTGCTCGGCAGGCACTTCCCCTACGACACCTCGCTCGTCACCGTTCCGGAGGCCGAGGCGTTCGAAGGCGACGGGAGGGCGGAGTACGAGGTGCGCCTGCGGCACTCCGGCCTGACCACGTCCCTCTTCTACCCTCACCATCCGCTGGACGTGGAGGGCTGGAAGGGCGACTGCTTCCCCTTCACCTTCAACCTCGACGACTACGACGTGATCACGTCGGACACCGTCCACCTGCCGCCGACGGTCCACCTGTTCATGCAGGCCACCGGCGTCTACGTGATGAACTTCCTGCCGCGGCCCGCCGAAGGCGCACCGGGCGCGGAACGGATGCCCTGGTACCACCGCAACGTCGACTACGACGAGATCGCCTTCTACCACGGCGGGAGCGTCTTCGGCGTGGACATGCCCGAGGGGCTGATCTCCCACGCGCCGCAGGGCGTCCACCACGGCATCCGCGAGCGGGCACGCGAGCGCTCACGCCGGCGGCACGACCTCGACCAGCGCGTGGAGTGGAAGGTCATCTCGATCGACACGAGGCAGCGCCTGACACCCAGCGACGCGGTGCTGGCCGCGACCCAGAACAAGGAGACACAGCCATGACCGCCTTCGACTACGACCGCATCCCGTACCTGGTGATCTTCGAGGACCGGTCCGCCTACCGCGACACCTACGGCGGGGTCGGCGAGGACGTCGTCCTGGAGAGCTACCTGCTCAAACCCAAGGGCCTGCCCTCGGACACGGTCATCGTCTTCATGCACCCGATCGGCGGCGGCGCCTACCTGCCCATGACGAACGCGCTGCCGCGGGCCGGGCACCACGTCATCTACTGCAACAGCCGGTACCGGGGCGTCGACAACGCGCTCATCATGGAGAAGGTCGTCCAGGACCTCGGCGCCTGCGTCAAGGACGCGCGCGAGCGGCTCGGCTACAAGAACGTGATCCTCGCGGGCTGGAGCGGCGGAGGTTCGCTATCCCTGTACTACCAGCAGCAGGCACAGCACGCGACGGTCACCCGCACCCCCGCGGGCGACCCGCCGGACCTCACCGAACTCGACCTCCAGCCCGCGGACGGCGTGATGCTGCTGGCCGCGCACATCAGCAGGCACGGCACGCTCACCGAGTGGATCGACCCCTCGATCACCGACGAGCTGAACCCGGACGAGCGCGACCCCGAACTCGACCTCTACAACCCGGGCAACCCGCACCAGCCGCCGTACAGCGCGGAGTTCCTGGAGCGGTACCGCGCGGCGCAGATCGCCCGAAACCGGCGGATCACGGCCTGGGTCAAGGACACCCTGGAGGGCCTGCGCGCCTCGGGACGGCCCCTGGAGGAGAGGGCGTTCACCGTGCACGGCACGATGGCCGACCCCCGCTGGCTGGACCCGGCGGTTGACCCCAACGACCGGGTACCGGGCCGCTGCTACCTCGGCGACCCGCAGCTGGTGAACATGAGCCCGATCGGCCTGGCGCGATCCTCCACCCTGCGCAGCTGGCTGTCGCAGTGGAGCTACGACGACGCGCACGGCGACGGCCTGCGCTGCGCGGCCGACCTGCGGGTGCCCACGCTGGTCGTCGGCAACTCCGCGGACGACGCCTGCACGCCCAGCCACACCAACCGGCTCTATGAGGCGGTCGGGCACCCGGACAGGACGCTGCGCACGATCAAGGGCGCCACGCACTACTACTCGGGCAAGGCGCAGCGCCCCTATCTCGCCGAAGCCGTCGAGACGGTCACGGGCTGGCTGGCCGAGCGGGGCTGGGCGGGGTCGCTGTGAGCGAGGAACTGCTCAGCCAGGACGAGGTCAGGTCGGCGCTGCGCGCCTACTTCGCGGACACCGGCGGGCTGGAGGAGGCGCGGCTGCTGCGCGACGCGGCGGCCGAGGACCACGGCCTCGACCGGGTCCGCTGGAAGGCGCTCGCCGGTGACGTGGGGCTGGTCTCCATGGCGGCCCCGGAGGCCGCCGGAGGTCTCGGCCTGGGCCTGGGGCATCTGACCGCGGCGGCCGAGGAGGCGGGCGCGGTCCTGTACCCCGGGCCGCTGCGCGCCTCGGTGCTCGCGGCCTGGGCGCTGGGGCCTCGGGCCGGGGACGCCGAGGGGATCCTGACCGGCGCCGAGATCGTCGGCATGCCGCAGGGGTTCGCCTCGCACACGCCCGGCCTCACCCTCGGCGAGGACGGCCGCGTGTCCGGCACGGTGGAGAACGTCACGCACGGCCTGGCGGCGGACGTGCTGCTCGCGGTAGCCGAGACCGGGCGGGGGCCGTGCGCGGTCCTGGCACGGCCGGGGGAGGGCGTGGCTACCCGCAGGCCGGTCCAGGCCACCGACCTCACCGCGCGCCCCGCCGCGCTGCGGCTGGAGGACGTCCCCGCGATCCCGCTGACCGCGCCGGGCGACCGCGACGCGCTCGTC
>JAFACJ010000661.1 GCA_023425615.1 Actinomycetes bacterium | reverse complement strand
TCTCCGGACCGTGGCCGTACCAGTGGCGCAGCTCCGTGGAGGGGGCGACATCACGCGCCCCCTCGTCCAGATGCGCCTTCTCCTTGCTCACGCCGCGCGGCCAGATCCTGTCGACGAGCACCCGCCTGCCGTCCCGGCCGGAGGGCTCCTCCTGGATCCTGCGATAGGTGATCTTCTTCGCCATGATCGGCACCTCCCCTTCCAGGATAGGCATGCCCTCCCGGCGGGTCAGGCGGCCAGCTCCCAGGGGCCGGTGGTGAAGAGCCGCAGGCGTCCGGGCACGGGAGCGGCGGTGAAGGCCGCACGGCTCCTGCGCCCCCAGAACCGCCCGTAGGCGAGGCGGGCGGCGGACTCCGCGTCCTTCAGGAAGCCCGCCGCGTCGGCGGGGCGGTCCTCCGGCAGCTTCGCCAGCCCCTGACGGATGAGGAGCCGCAGGGGTTCGGGCGCCTCCTCGTCCGGAATCGGCGCGTGCAGATGCTGGGCCGCCAGATGCGGCAGGTAGCGCCCCCGGTAGGGACGGTTGCCGGTCAGGCACTCGAAGAAGACGGCGGTCGCCGCGTACAGGTCGCCCGCCGGGGAGGCCGCCATGCCCTGCCACTGCTCCGGCGGCATGTAGGCGGGCGTCCCGACGGAGGCCGCCTCCTCCCCCACCCGGCCGGCGATGCCGAAGTCCACCAGCGTGACACCGCCCCGCTCGTCGACCAGGACGTTGCTCGGCTTGCAGTCGCGGTGCACGACGCCAGCCCGGTGCGCGTCGGACAGCCCCCGCAGGATCCCCCGCAGCACCGTGAGCGCCGCCTCCGGCCGCAGGGCTCCCCGCTCGGCCAGGAACTCCTTCAGGGTCCGCCCGGCGGCGAGCTCCATCACGATCGCCGACGGGCCGTCCCCCTCGACGTACTCCACGAGCCGCGCCACATGCCGCGACCGCACCGCCCCCAGCAGCCGCGCCTCCTCGCGGAACTCCCCTCGCCGCTCGTCATCGGTCAGGCACTTGACCGCGACCCGCCGCCCGTCGGCGTCCCGCGTGGCCAGCACCACCCGTCCGAAAGCCCCCGCCCCCAGTTCCCGCACCGCCGTATATCCCGGCACGTCCCAGCCGTCCATGAGCCGGTCTCCTTCCACGACCGAACCCAGAATCCGACAGAACGGACGGAAAGGCATGAGGCACCGGACCCCCCTGCGCCCGACCGCCCGGGACACAGGTCCCGGGCCTCCCGTCCCGTGCCGCGCGGGTCAGCCGGCGGTATGGGTGCGCAGCGCCGTCTCCTCGCAGCGGATGCGGACCGTCAGGAGCGCGGTGTTGAGGAGGGTGAAGGACAGGGCGGTGAACCAGGCCGTGTGGATGAGGGGCAGGGCGACGCCCTCCACGGCCACGGCCAGGTAGTTGGGGTGGGGGAGCCGACGCAGGCGGTAGGGGCCTCCGGTGATCCGGGGGAGGCCGGGGACGACGATGACCCGGGTGTTCCAGCGGCGGCCCAGGGTGTGGATGCACCACCAGCGCAGGGCCTGGGCGGCGAGGGCGAGGGCGAGCATCGGCCAGCCCAGGGCGGGCAGGAAGGGCCGGTGCGCCAGGGGCGGCTCCAGGAGGCAGCCGGCCAGGAGCGCGGTGTGCACGGCGATCAGGGCGGAGTGGTGGGAGTCGCCCGCCACCACCCCGCCGCGGGCCAGGCTCCAGCGGGTGTTGGCGCGGGCGATCGCCAGTTCGGCGAGGCGTTCCAGCGCCACCAGGGCGATGAGGGCCGGATACCAGAAGGACACCGCGGTCACCAGCGCAGGAGGACGAACTCGGCGCAGAAGCCGGGGCCCAGGGCCATGAGGACGCCGTGCGTCCCCGGTTCCGGCCGGGTGGCGAGGGTGTCGCGCAGCACGTGCAGGACCGAGGCCGACGACAGGTTGCCGTTGCGCGCCAGGGAGCGCCAGGTGATGTCCAGCGCGCCGTCGGGCAGGCGGAGGGTCTCGGCGATGGCCTCCAGGACCTTGGGGCCGCCGGGGTGGCACACCCAGGTGGTGATGTCCTTTGCCGTCATGTCGTGTTCGGCGAGGAAGCCGTCGAGGTCGCGGGCCAGGTGGGTGCGCACGAGGTCGGGGATGCCGGGGTCGAGGACCACCTGGAAGCCCTTCTCCGAGACGTTCCAGCCCATCACGTGCGGGGTGCCGGGGTAGAAGCGGCTGCGGGTGGCGACCACCGAGGGGCCCGCGGCGCGGTGCACGGGGCCGCAGGCGACGACCGCCCCCGCGCCGTCGCCGAACAGGGCGCTGCCGACGAAGTTGGCGATGGACGTGTCGTCGCGTTGCAGTGTCAGGGAGCACAGTTCGACCGACAGCAGCAGCGCCGTGTGGTCGGGCCAGCCGCGCAGGTAGTCGTGGAGGCGGGCGATCCCGGCGGCGCCGGCGGCGCAGCCGAGGCCGAACACCGGCACCCGTTTGACGTCGTGGCGCAGTCCGAGCCGTTCGACCAGCCTGGCGTCCAGGGACGGGGCGGCGACGCCGGTGGTCGAGGTCATGAGGATCAGGTCGATGTCGCCGGGGACGAGGCCGGCCTCCTCGATCGCGGCGCCCGCGGCCTCGGCGCCCAGGTCCAGCGCCGCCTTGACATAGGCGTCATTGGCCTCCCGGAAACCGGAAAGTCCGATATAACGTTCGATTGGCAGTCCGAGATGGCGGAATTCCACACCCACATTACGGTGCAGCCGTTCCAGCAGCCCCTTACGGGATCCTTGAAGATTCCACTCCTTGACAAAAGCCCGGGTGATCTCCGACTGCGCGTAGCGGTGCTCGGGCAGGGCGCCGCAGACGGCGGCGAGTCGGGCCATGGGGACCTCCGTCCGCAGGTGGGAGCCGTTCCCGTGGGCAGGGATCGGCGGTCGCGCCCGGATGGACCCGACTCTATGTTCATGGAACCCCACCGGCTAAAGGCAGCTCCCGAAAAAGCAAAATAAATCCAACTGACCGACTTTTCTGGAAATCGGATGAATTTGCTACGCTGAACGAATCCGATTCACCGAAGGGTCGACCACCATGGCTCGAACAGCTGGATCAACCGGTTCCACGCTCACCCGACCCTCGCTTCCGCTGGTCTGCAAGGCGGCGATGGCGGTGGGCGCGCTCTTCCTGATCATAGGAATCCTGGGATTCATCCCCGGGATCACCACGAACTACGGTTCCATGTCCTGGGCCGGACACCATTCCGAGGCCAAGCTCTTCGGCCTCTTCCAGGTCTCGGTGCTGCACAACATCGTGCACCTGGTCTTCGGTGTCCTCGGCCTGGCCCTGGGCCGCGCGGCCGGCACCGCCAAGGCGTTCCTCGTCTGGGGCGGTGTCATCTATCTGCTGCTGTGGCTGTACGGCCTGTTCCTCAACAAGGGGAGCTCGGCGAACTTCATCCCGGTCAACACCGCCGACAACTGGCTGCACTTCGGCCTGGGCGTCGGCATGATCGCCCTGGGGCTCCTCACCGCGCGGAGGCTGACGGCGGGCCACCGGCCCGGCGCGCAGGCCGTGGGCGGGCGCGCCAGGCAGAACCTGCCGCCCGGCGCCCACGCTCCCCGCGGCGAGCACGAGGCGCGCAG
>JAFACJ010000460.1 GCA_023425615.1 Actinomycetes bacterium | reverse complement strand
AACCGGGCGCACATGTCGTTCGGGCACGGCGAGCACGGCTGTCTTTACCCGGGTCCCGAGCTGGGCGAGGTGATGGCCAAGACGGCGGTGGAGGTGCTGCTGGACCGGCTGCCGGACGTCAGGCTCGCGGTGGACGCGAAGGATCTGCAGTGGCGTCCGTCGCTGTGGATGCGCGGCCTGTTCGCCCTGCCCGTCACCTTCACGCCCACCGCGCGCGTCACGCGGGGGTGAAGTTCACCCGCAGCGCGGCCGGGCCGCGGGTGAACACGCCCTTCTCGACGTGCACGAAGCCCTCTTCGAGCCGCAGGTCGGGCAGGGAGTCGAGGAGCTGGTTCGTGGCGACCTCGACCTCGGTCTTGGCCAGCAGCGCGCCGACGCAGAAGTGCCGTCCCAGCGCGAACGCCATGTGGTTGGCGGCCGCGGAGAACGCGTTGTCGGTGTTCAGGTCGTCGCGGAAGATGTCGAAGGAGTCGGGGTTCTTGTAGCGCCGCTCGTCGCGGTTGGCGGCGCCGATGAGGGCGGTGACGGTGGTGCCCGCCGGGATGACGCCGCCGGCGATCTCCACGTCCTCCGACGGCTCCCGCATGATCATGTGGACGGGCGGGTGGAGGCGCAGCGACTCGGCGAACGCGCGGGCGATGAGGCCGCGGTCGGCGCGGACCGCCTCCATCTGCTCGGGGTGCTGGAGGAGCAGCGCGAACATGGTGGCCAGCGCCTTGTCGGTGGTCTCGCCTCCGGCGGCCAGGAGCAGGCTGCAGAACGCCTTGACGTCCTCGTCGCTCATGGTCTCGCCGTCGATCTCGGCGGTGACCAGGGTGGACAGCAGGTCATCGCCGAGGTTCGAGCGCCGGTCCCGGATGATCGGGATCATGTACTCGGCGAACTCCTCCTTGGTGCGCAGCCCGGCCGCGGCGATCTCGGGGTCCTGGGCGAGGTTGCCGAGGAAGGCGATGATCGAGGTGTACCACTTCTGGAAACGGTCGTGGTCGGACTTGTCCAGGCCGAGCATGTCCACGATGACGCCGATCGGAAAGCGGTTGGCGAATTGCGTGACCAGGTCGACGGTGCCGTCGGCGCGGAAACCGGAGATCAGCTCCGCTGCGTTCTTCTCGATGACGGGGAGGAACTTCTGCTCCAGTTCGCTGCCGCGGAAGGCGGGCGCCACCAGCGCCCGGCGCACGGAATGCTCGCGCCCGCTGAGCTGGAGAATGGTCTTGCCGTGCACCGGCTCCAGCTGCCAGTTGTAGTTGGCGGTGGTGAAGACCTGGTCCTTGAAGACCCGCTCGACGTCCTCGGCACGCGAGACGAAGTAGGACTGCATCGCCTCGTGGTAGTGCAGGGGCGCCTGGTCGCGCAGGATCTGGTACGCCGGGTAGGGGTCCGCGGCGAATTCGGGGGACAGAACATCGGGTATTTCAGACCCCATAATCAACCTCTCATGAGGGCATTTTGCCGATAACACCCTAAAGACCAGCCCACCCAAGATCAAGATCCGATGCGGAACCGGGCGCGGAACACACCGTGGAACAGCGAGTCGCGCCATGGAGGCTGACACCGAACCCATGGCGCGACATTTGCCCTAAATAGGACCAAACACAGTGACTTTCTCGGTCACTGGGCTCCGGTGACGGTCACCAGCGGGTCGGAGGCGTCGCCCGTCGACCACACGTAGGAGGCCGAGGCCGTGTCGCCCAGCGCCGCCTTGAGGAACCGCGCCGCCCAGCGGGCCGCCGTCTGGATGCTCTGCGTCTGGGTCAGGGTCTGGGTGGCGGAGTCGGGGTCGGCGCCCGAGGGGTTCTGGACGTCGGTGATGCCGTAGTGGTTGGCGCCCGAGAGCCGGACGATCTGCTTGGGATTGTCCTTGATCTTGCCGTAGGTGGTCTCGGCGTCGGCGGGGAGCGCCACGCCGTCGGAGGTGCCCTGCACGAGCTGCACCGGCACCAGGTTGTCGACCTCGGGGAAGATGCCGAGGCCCGGCAGCTTGTTGTTCGTCCCGTAGAACGAGCCGGCCTTGACCTCATCGGGCATGTCGTAGGTCAGGCTCGTGCAGAACGGGGTGACGCACGTGCTCTCGGCGATGGCCAGGCCGGTGGCGCCGCCGAAGGAGTGGCCGAGCAGCACCAGCGTGTCGGTGTCGATTTTGCCCTTCAGGGGCGAGGAGGCGTTGGCGTTCTCGCCGTCCATCCACTCCACCGTCTCGGCGGGCTGGCTCTGCGAGGCGTAGTAGTCGTTGTCGAAGAAGAGCAGCCGCTTGTGGTTGGGCACCACGACGATGAATCCGTACGAGGCGACCTCCTGCGCGTACTGCGCGTAGTACATCCGGTGCACCTGGGCGCCCTGCAGCATCAGCGCGACGGGCAGCTCGCCGGTGGCTCCGGCCGGGTAGTAGACGTCGGCCCCGTCGTTCTTGATCTGCGAGGAGTAGTGGGCGACGCCGGTGGCGTCGGCCGAGGCGGGTGCGGACAGGGCGGTGGTGAGGCCGGTCAGCAGCGAGGCACAGAGTGCCGTCGCGGCGAGGGCGCGGAGACGCATGTGTCCTCCAGATAAGGAAACGCTGTTCCACTAAGGCAAACAGAGTTTCCTTTACCGATACGCGAACGTCAAGAGTCGGCAGGCCGTTGTCCGCCACATCCCTTGACCCGGGGCGCATGATCGGCAAATGTTTCATATTGGGAATCTCAGGAGGGTGCCGTGAGCTTCGCCGACGGACCAGCTACCTACGACCACGTCCTCCTGCTCAGGGACGACGGCCGCTATCTCACTCCTGAGGCCGGGGCGGCGGCGCTGCCGGTCGAGCCCGTGCCGCCGGGCACGGTGCCGCTCCACCTCCAGACCTCGCAGGTGTTCGAGCGGCTGAAGGCGCGGCACAAGGACATCTTCGACTTCCTCGTCATCGTCACCGACGACCTCACGGGCGGGCACCGCAAGGGCACGCGCAGCCTGCACCTCCACGTCCACGAGAAGGAGCGGCTCGGCACCCGGCGCCTGCTCGGCGTCTCCACCCTGTCGGCGGGGTTCTTGAAGAGCAGGCCCGTCCACGGGGGCAAGGCCGTGCTCCAGGAGGTCGAGCACCTGTTCCCCGCGCCCGAGGCGGGGGTGACCCTCTACCAGGCCGCCTTCGTCCTGCTCACCCGCGACCCCGAACGGTCGGTGAAGGAGGGCACCGCGGACCTCGTCAACGAGTGCCGCAAAGCCTTCGAGGTCCTCGTCTACGAGGCGACGGGCAGGCTCCTCCTGATGCGCACCAACCTGTGGTGAGGCCGCTCGCCCGCCGGCGCGGCGGCTACTTGCGCGTCATCCGGTAGCGCAGCACGAGGAAGGGGATGCCGAACAGGCCGAACGCGTGGTCGGCCTTCAGCTCGCCGTTCTCTACGTAGACCTCCAGGCGCTCGGAGAAGCCCTTGACGGCCAGCGCCGTGAGCTCCTCCGTCTCGGGGTCGACGTACGCCAGGTAGTGGCCGGGGTGGGAGAGGTCGCTCTCGCTGGTGAGGGTGAGGCCGCCGTCCTTGCGCGCCAGCGGGACGAGGGTGGCGGTGAAGCTGGCGTGCGGGGCGGGGAAGCCCACGCTCACATAGCCGCGGTCGGCGTGCCGGTAGGTGGTGTAGATGCCGACGTAGATCGGCTCGTCGGTGTCGGAGTACGCCCTGATCCAGCCGCGGAGCTGCTCGTGGGGCAGGTTGATCGTGTGGATCCTGCCCCGCACTCCGCGCTGCGCCTCCCGCTGGTTCATCGGCACGTTCGCCTGTCCCAGCGGCTGCGCGACGAGCGCGCGGTACAGCAGGTAGCCGGGCCGCACCCACAGCCGCCATTCGGGCACGATGTCGAGCGTGAAGCGGCTGGTGTGCTCGTAGAACTCCCGTACCAGCGGGTCCACCCGCTCGGGCGCGAACCCGGGGCCTTCCAGCACGTCGAGGGTGGGCACGATGCCGGCGTTCGGCGCGTCCTCGACGTACTCGCCGCCCAGACGCCCGGCCAGCTCCTTGACGTAGCCGGTGCCGACGTAGGAGGAGTGCGTCGTGAGCGGCACCACGAACGGCAGTTCCGCGGCGGGCACCTGTTCGGCGAGGAGTTCGACCTGCGCGTCGCGGAACAGCGCGGCGGACACCG
>JAFACJ010000423.1 GCA_023425615.1 Actinomycetes bacterium | reverse complement strand
GGACGCGTCCGGCAGGTATGCCGGGAGGCGCTCGCCGGCTCCGTCGGCCGCGGCGAGGTGGACTTCGTGCGTGACGTCGCCTCCGTGCTGCCCACGACGGTGATCGGCGAACTCTTCGGGATCCCCGAGGAGGACCGCGTCCACCTGCACCGCCTCGCGGAACTGGCCACCCGCGCGGGCGACCCCGGCGGGCCGGGGCCGGACGGCGCCGAGCCGGTCGATCCGCGCGAGGTGACCATGCGGATCGGCCTGTACGGGTACGAGCACGCCGTGCGGCGCCGCGCCGAGAACCGCGGTGAACCGGCCGACCTGACCGACGTCATCCTTGCCGCCGACGTCGGCGACGGCCGCAGGCTCGACGACGCCGACTTCGGCGCGTTCTTCGTCCAGATCTTCACGGCGGGCCAGGACACCACGCAGATCATGCTCTCCTCGGGCCTGCTGGCGCTGCTCCGGCACCCCGGGCAGCTGCGGATGCTGCGCGACGACCGCTCCCTGATCGGCGGCGCGGTGGAGGAGATCCTGCGCTGGGCCAACCCGCTGCACTACTTCCGGCGCACCGCCACCGAGGACGTCGAGCTGAGGGGCGTCCGCATCCGCGCCGGTGACAAGGTCGCCATGTACTACACCTCGGCCAACCGGGACGAGGAGGTGTTCGACGACCCCCACCGGTTCGACATCACCCGCTCCCCCAACCGCCATCTCTCCTTCGGCGTCGCCGAGCACTTCTGCCTCGGCGTCCACCTCGCCAGGCTGGAGGGCCGCGTCTTCTTCGAGGAACTGCTGGAGACCTGCGCGGAGATCGAGCAGACCGGTCCCGCCCGCCGGGTGCGGTCCAACCTCAACAACGGGCTCGCCTCCCTGCCGGTGCGGCTGAGCGGCTGACGGCGCCGGCCGCCGCTCAGCCGGTGGCCGTGGCGTCCGAGCCGACTCAGCGGGCGCCGCGGGCGACCTCCTCGGCCTTCAGGGAGGCGAGGGCCGCCTCTTCCGTGCGGCCGAGGCGGTTCAGGATGGCGGCGCGGTTGTTGTAGAGGTGCGGGCTGTCGGGGTCGCTTTCGATCGCGGAATCGATGGCCTCCAGTGCCTGCGGGTAGCGGCCGAGGCCGAAGAGGACGGCGCACCTGGCGACGAAGGCCAGCGAGCGCAGGGAGCCGTCCTGGTCCACGGCCTCGCCGGTGGCGTCGAGGTGGAGGGCGCGGTCGCAGTCCTCCAGCGCCTCCTCTCCGCGTCCCATCTTGTTGAGCAGGAGCGCCCGGTTGATGTGCGGTGAGAGGTAGCGCGGGTGCACGGCGATCGCCTGGCCGTAACCGATGATCGCCTCCTGGGTCAGTCCCATGCCCTCCAGCGCCGACGCGCGGTCGAAGTAGGCGACCATGTAGTCGGGTTCGAGCCGGATCGCCCCTCCGAAGGCGTCGATGGCCTCCTCCAGCCGTCCCAGTTGCCGGAGGGCGATGCCGCGGTCGTGGTGCGCCTTCACATAGCCGGGCCGCAGGTCGATCGCCCGCTCGAACGCCTCCAGCGCCGCCGTCAGATCCCCGGACGCCGCCGACTGCCTGCCGCGTCCGTGCTCGGCGATCGCCTCGGGGACGGGGCGACCGCTGAACTCCCGCATGCGCTTGCCGTCGGCGAGCGCGCCGTGGCACACCAGGCAGAGGACCGAGCCCTGTGTGCCACGTTCCACGTCGACGCAGCGGTCGCAGAAGGTGGCGCGGCAGTCCGTGCAGATCGTGAACCGGACGGAGAAGTGCTCCGGGTCTTCGAGCGCCATGGGATTTCCGCCGGGAATGACCGACACCGAGATGAGCCGCGTGCAAAACCAGCCGTTGCAGGAGTAGACCGCCATCCTTCTCATTACCGCGAGCCTCCACGGCATGTCCGCCGAAAGGCCGGATGCGGTCAATGCGACGCCCCGGCCAGGTCCTTCGCCACCTCTTCCCCGCCGGATAGCACCGCGTTCCGCGGCGCGACGGTCACCTGAAAAGAAGTCGACGGAGCGGCGGGGCGGCGACAGCATGGAGAGGGCGGCGGCTACGGGGAGGACTGATGGCGGGGGCCGGGGGGACCGGATCCGTGCGGAAGAGGGCGGTGCTGCTGGCGCTGCGGCGGTATCTCGCGGAGATGAGACGCCAGTGGAGGGTGGCGCTGCCCGCGTTGACGCTTCCGGCGCTGGGCAACATCTGCCTGTTCTATCTGGCCCCGTTGTTCGTGGCGGCGCTCGTGGGGCGGCTGACCGAGGGCGGCGAGGCGCCGGCGGGCGAACTGCTGCCGTACGTGCTCGGTTTCGGCGGGACGCTGCTCGCCGGCGAGGTGCTGTGGCGGATCGGGCTGCACTTCCTCAACCGGACCGACGCCCGGGGCATCGAACGGCTCGGGGTGCAGGGGATGGACGCGCTGCTGGTCAAGGACGCGGCGTTCTTCCAGGACGCCTTCGCCGGGTCGCTGACCAAGCGGGTCCTGGGGTTCTCCAGCGGGTTCGAGGACTTCGCCGACACGCTCGCCTTCTCGATCATGGCCAACGTGCTGCCGGTGGTGTTCGCCTCGGTGGTGCTGTGGCACTACGACCCGGTGCTGGTCCTGGCGCTCGTCTGCCTCATCGTGGTCACCGGGCTGACGGTGACGCCGTTCATCCGGCGGCGCCAGGTGCTGGTGAACGACAGGGAGGCGGCGAAGGTACGGGTGTCGGGGCATGTCTCCGACGTCCTGACCAACATGGAATCGGTGCGGGCGTTCGCCGCCGAGGAGCGGGAGGCCGCCGAGTACCGGGGAAGGCTGGCCGAGCAGCACCGGCTGTCGCTGCGGTCGTGGGACTACGGGAACCTGCGGGTCGACGCCGTCGTCGCCCCCATGTCGGTCCTCACCAGCGCGGTGGGGCTGCTGCTGGCGGTGGCGCTGCGCGGCGGGCTCGGACCCGAGGCCATCGTGGTGACGTTCGCGTACTACTCGAACGCGACACGGATCATGTTCGAGTTCAACCAGGTGTACCGGCGCATGGAGAGCACCCTGACCGAGGCCGCCCAGTTCACCGAACTGCTGCTGGAGCCGCCCACCGTCGTCGACCCCGACGATCCCCAGCCGCTGCGGCCCGCCGACGCCGCCGTCCGCTTCGATCGCGTCAGGTTCGCGCACGCCGGCGCGTCGCGCCTGTTCGACGGGCTCGACCTGGAGATCGCCAGCGGCTCGAAGGTCGGGCTCGTGGGCCGTTCGGGCGGCGGCAAGAGCACCCTGACCCGGCTGCTGCTGCGGCTCATGGACGTCGACGGCGGCCGGATCCTCATCGGCGGCCAGGACATCGCGCGCCTGCGCCAGAGCGACCTGCGCAGCCTCATCTCCTACGTCCCGCAGGAACCCGCGATGTTCCACCGGTCGGTCCGCGACAACATCGCCTTCGCGCGCCCGGACGCCACCGACGCCGAGGTGCTGCGGGCCGCGCGGGCAGCGCACGTCACCGAGTTCACCGACACCCTGCCCGACGGCTGGGACACGCTGGTCGGCGAGCGCGGCGTCAAGCTGTCGGGGGGCCAGCGGCAGCGGGTCGCGCTCGCCCGCGCCATCCTGCGCGACGCCCCCATCCTGCTGCTCGACGAGGCGACGAGCGCCCTGGACTCCGAGAGCGAGGTCCTCGTCCAGGAGGCGCTGTGGGGCCTGATGCAGAGCCGCACCGCCCTGGTCGTCGCACACCGCCTGAGCACCGTGGTCAGCATGGACCGCCTCGTCGTCCTCGACCGCGGCCGCATCGTCGAGCAGGGCTCGCACCGCGAACTCCTCCAGGCCCAGGGCCACTACGCCCGCCTCTGGCACCACCAGTCCGGCGGCTTCCTCCCCGAGGACGACGACACCCCTGCGGCGAGCACCGCCGGAACTGAGGCGAACCCGTAGGGCGCGGCTCAGCGCGTCGTGGCGGTGAGTTCGGCCGTGGGGTCGCGTAGGACGGGGGAGACGCGTTCGAAGAGGGCGAGGATGAGGATCGCTCCGGTGAGCATCAGGGCGGCGCCGATCCGGAAGGACAGGGCGTAGCCGGAGGTGAGCGCCGCGTCGGGGGACAGGCCGCCGCGCAGTCCGGTCTCGGCGTGGCGCAGGGCCAGGGTCACCAGCACGGCGAGGCCGAGGGCGCTGCCGATCTGCTGCATGGTGGTCTGGACGCCGGAGGCCAGGCCCGAATCCTGGGCGGTGACGCCGTGCAGCGCGGCGGTGGTCGAGGCGGGCATCGTGACACCGGCGAACAGCCCGAACACCACCATGCCGGGCAGGACACCCGTCGGATAGGACGTACCGGTGTCGATCATGCCGGTCAGCAGGAGTCCCCCTCCCGCTCCGGCGAAACCGGCGGCCGCCACCAGCCGGACGCCGAGGCGCGGGGTCAGCGCCGTGCCGAGCGCGATGCCCGCGCCGATCGCGAGACCGAGCGGCAGCCAGCTCAGGCCGTTGCGCAGCGGCGAGTGTCCGAGGACCTGCTGCGCGAAGAGCGTCATCATGAACGTGTAGGAGATGAACGCGGCCATGAACAGCAGGCTCACGGCGTTGATGACCGACCGCGTCCGGTTGGCGAAGAAGCCCAGCGGGACGAGCGGGTCGCGCACCCGATTCTCGACGGCGAGCATCACCAGCAGCAGGCAGGCGCCGGCCGCCACGGGCACCACCACGCTCGGGGACGTCCAGGCGTGCTCGGCGGCCTGGAGCAGGCCGAAGACCAGCGAGACGAGGCCCGCCGTCGAGACGGACGCCCCGACGACGTCGAGGCTCTCGCCCTCCTCACGCGCCATGCGGCTCTCGGAGACCAGCCGCGGCACGCACACGAGCACCAGGACCGCCACCGGCAGGTTGATGTAGAAGATCCACCGCCATGACGCCAGATCGGTGAGGACCCCGGAGATCACCGACCCCGACGTCCCGCCGAGCGCGGCGAGACCGCCCCAGATCCCCAGCGCCTTCGTGCGCTCGGCGGGCTCGGTGAACAGCAGCGCGATCAGCCCGAGCGAGGCGGGCGCCGCCAGCGCCTCGGCGAGCCCCTGACCGAAACGGCCGGCGACCAGCATCCCCGGCGAGACCGCCGCGCCGCTCACCGCCGAGGACACCGCGAACACCACGACGCCGGTCAGCAGGAGCCGACGCCGTCCGAAGAAGTCGGCGAGGCGCCCGCCGAGCAGCAGCAGACCGCCCGACATCAGCACATAGCCGTCCACGACCCAGGCCAGCCCCGACCTGGTGAAACCGAGCGACTCCTGGATCCGCGGCAGCGCCACGTTCACGACCGTGACGTCCAGGAGGAGCATGAACTGCAGACCGCAGATCAGGGCGAGCGCCCACCACCTCCGGGGATCGGGCTCCGCGGGCCCGCCCGCCTTCGCGTTCGCATCGGGTAGTGACATCTTCGCCTCCTGTGTACGGAGTCCGGCGTTCGCCGGATCGCAAGGGAGACTCCTCATGTGAGGCAGAATCGTCGCTCGTGAGCGAAATTTCTTCGCGGACCGAGGATCCCGACCTGGCCAGGGCGCGCGGCGGGGACGGCACGGCGTTCGCCCGCCTCGTCGAGCCTCTGCGCCGGGAACTGCACGCCCACTGCTACCGCATGCTCGGCTCCGCACACGACGCCGACGACGCCCTCCAGGAGGCGCTGCTGCGGGCCTGGCGCGGACTCGCCCGCTTCGAGGGCCGCAGTTCGCTCCGCTCCTGGCTCTACACCGTCGCCACCCGCGCCTGCCTCGACCTCATCGAACCCCGCGCCCGGCGCGCCCTGCCCGTCGACCTCGGACCGTCCAGCGAACGGGCCGTGGTCGGCGACATCCCGGCCGCCGACGTCGCCTGGCTCGGCCCCTACCCCGACCCCCTCCCCGACACGGTCGGCCCCGGCGCCCGCTACGAACAGCGCGAAGCCGTCGAACTCGCCTTCGTCGCCGCCCTCCAGCACCTGCCGGGCAACCAGCGGGCGGCACTGCTGCTCTTCGAAGTGCTCGGCTTCTCCGCCGCCGAGATCGCCACGATGATGCGCACCTCGACGTCCTCGGTGAACTCCGCCCTCGCCCGCGCCCGCAGAGTCATCGCCGAACGCGTGCCCGACCCCACCCAGCAGCGGACGCTCCGCAAACTCGACGACGCCCGCCTGCGCGAGATCGTCACCGGCTTCTCCACCGCCCTGGAACGCGGCGACGCCGACGCCCTCGTCGCCCTCCTGACCCGCGACGTCACCTGGTCCATGCCGCCCTTCCCGCACTGGTACCGCGGCCTGCCCGCCGTCACCGACTTCGCCGTCCGGCTCCCCCTCACCTCCTGCGGCACCTGGCGCCACCTGCCGATCCACGCCAACGCCCAACCCGCCGTCGCCTTCTACCTCCAGGACGACGCCGCAGGCGCGCACACCGCCTGGTCGATCACCGTCCTCACCCTGCGCGACGACCTCATCAGCGAGATCACCAGCTTCATCGGGGCCGACCACTTCACCGCCTTCGGCCTTCCCGCCACCCTGCCCTGACGTCCCTCGCCTCGGTCCTTCGCCCTCTCCACGCGGCGATAGCCGCCGTCCTTGCGCACCAGCGGGACGAGGGTGGCGGTGTGCTCCGGCTCCTTCGCCCGCTCACCGCGCTGCCTCTCCCTCGTCGGCGGGATCGGCGGACTCACGATGATCGGCCTCGGAGTCACCGTGGCCACGACCGGACGCAAGGACTGACCGCGAAGGGCTCCGCCCCCGCGGGCTTTCCGGGCCATGGCGTCCAGCCACACGAACGTGCGGGGCCCGCCGTCGAGTGATCACCCACGGACGGCCCGCCCGGCGTTCAGCGGTAGGCGCTGAGGAAGGCGGTGACGCCGGCGGCGGTGTAGTGGTCGAGTTCGTCCTGCGTGTGCTGGGGGCTGCCATGGAACATGGCTTTGTTCATGGGGATCCAGAGCAGCAGGCCGGAGAAGTGGTGGGCGGCCAGGAGCGGGTCGTCGATCCGGAGCAGTCCTTTGTCGGCGAGACGCCGGAAGGTTTCCGCCAGCGTGGCCAGGACCCGCTCGAAGCCCTGCTCATACCAGGCCGCGCCGAGTTCGGGGAAGGTGTCGGCGTTGGCGATGATCAGGCGCCGCAACTGGATCACCTCGGCCCGGGTGAGGGCTGCCAGGAACCGGGCGGCGAGCCGGGTGAGGTTCTCCTCCAGCCGGCCGGCGTCGTCCGGGATGTCGGCCACCAGGTCGATCATGGCCTCGACCCGGTCGGTGGTGGCCATGACGATCTCGTTGAAGAGCTTCTCCTTGTCGGCGAAGTGCTTGTAGACGGTCTGCTTGGAGACCGCGGCCAGCTTCGCGATGTCGTCCATGCTGGTGCCCGAGTAGCCCTTGGCCATGAAGACCCGCGTCGCGGCGTCCATGATCGCCCTGTGCTTGCGGGCCGACCGGCTCTGCTCGTCCACGTCCACACGGGCCCCCTTCCAGTACTGGACAGTCTAGTTCTCCTACGGCTACCGTATCGCCCGGGACACGGTAAGTACTAGACCGTCCAGTTCCATTCCTGGAGGGGCTTCACCATGACGCACACCATGGCCGCGATGACCGCGCATCTGATCAAGGCGTAGACCGACTCCGCAAACGATGCCCGCACCACGAACCAGAGAGCAGGACACGATGACCGAACCGGTAAAGGGCCCCGCGAGCTACTTCCCCTCCATCGAGAAGAAATACGGCCGTCCGATCGCGGAGTGGAAGAACCTCATCCGCGCCTCGCCCCTGACCAAGCACATGGAACTCGTCACCTGGCTCAAGACCGAACACGGACTCGGCCACGGGCACGCCAACGCCCTCGTCGCCCACACGCTCGCGGAGGACAGCACCGAGTAACCCGGACGAACACGCCGTAGGACCTCCCGGCTCAAGGCACCGGCGGCTCCTCACCCGGGACGCGAGGAGCACGGGACGGCGGGCGCGCGGCATCCGCGCCGCGCCCGGCGGTTCCCGTACCCGACGTGGGGGCGCCGTGGCGAACCGCCGGGCGGGCGACCGTCAGGTCAGGGCCCTGAGATCCCGGACGGCCGGAAGAGAGTGGGCGTCCTCGGGGACCGCGTCCGTGACACGGCGCGCGGCGAGCACGACCCGCTTGACGCGCCGATTGGCGGGGATCTTGTCCAGGATGGCCGATGCTTGTCTGCACGCTTCTCCCGGGTCAGTGCGTGCATGAAGCATGACCCGATGAAGACCGAGCTGCACTGATGTGTGCGGTGTGCTTTCGTGCGGGTAGAGGCGGTGTGCCGCGTCTTGCGCTTCGGTGGCCTGGCTCTGGGCTCCGGCCAACGAATAGACGAGGCTCTGCCCGAACCGCAGATTCCTCTCGGCTGGTTCTCCTGCCGGCATCCTCTCGAAAACGTCCTCGGCCTGACGTATGGCGATGATGGCGTCGGGGTAACGGCCCATCCGCGCAAGAACCTCGGCCTCCACCCTGATTGCTTGGATGAGTGCGCCACTTGGTCGATGCCCTGCCTGTTCACGTGCCTGCCGGGCAAGCGTGAACAGCGCCGGGAGGTTCTCGCCGGTCTCCACTACCCGGTAGGTGGTCTCCCAGCTTCGCGTGCGGGACGACAGGAGGCTGTCGCCGGATACGTCGGCGTGGCTGTGGGCTGTCTTCCACCAGCGGGCGGCCATACGGAGGTCGTTGATCTGATGGAATCCCATCGCGATCAGATACGCGTACTGCGCGGCCACATGCGCCAGGTCTCGGCGGACGCCATTGGGCTGATCTGCGGCCAGGTGAGGAGCCATATCGGCCCAGTCGCGGGCGAGCCCCCCCAAAGCGATCTCTGGGGGGTCGGTCGCGTAGCTCCGCCGATGGATCTCAAACCCCAGGGCCCAGTCCTCGATCATCGCGCGCGATACGCTCGCGCCGGATATCCGGGGTTGGCTCGCCTGCCACGCACCGGCTAGAACCGTCAGCACGGGAGCGGCCGCGATGCCCGCCGTCACCGCCCCCGCGGCCTGGAGAGCTTGGCGACGGTCCACATCGTCCTCGATTCCTGGGGATACCTCGAACGTGGCTACCACGCTACCCGCAGATCCCGGATCCTTCTCGGACCGTTCGTCCGCCGGCGGAACGGCGGGGGCCGGGAACGAAGCGCTGAACAGTTCCCGGCGGTCCACTCCCAGCGCGGCGGCGTAGGCGCGCTGGTAGCGGTTGCTGACGGTGGGGACCCGTCCGGTCTCCCAGCGTCCGATGTACTGGGCCATGTCCTTGACGCTGGGGCGCTGGCGCTCGCTTTCGGGGAGCGCGGCCAGGATGAGGCGGGCGAGTTCGGGGCGGGACAGTCCCCGCTCCGCACGTTCCTTGCGCAGGCGCGGGCCCGCGTGAGGGGGCATCGTGTGTCCCTTCAGCTCGTGGCTGTGTCTTTGGAGTGCCGCGCGGTTGTCATCATTGTGCCGTCTGTCGTGTGCGGTGCGTAGCGGTTTAACTAACGATCGCGGAATTCACCGTCTTCGAACACGACGGCCCCGGAACCGGTGTTCGCACCACCGGCCGGGGCCTTGATCAGACACTGGAGGTCTGACCCATGGGCGATTCTTCCAGGTACGCACCGCCGAGTGCGGACGCCTGGCTCTTGCCGACGCGCCACGAGGAGGTCCTTCGCTCCCCGCGGGCCGGATGCGACCTCTCGGCGGGGATCTCGTGACGGTCGACGCCGTCGTGGACACGCCGCATCAGGTGGCCTATCGCGAGTACCGGCTGGAGTTCCCCGCCGAAGCCGACAGCGTGTTCGTCGTACGGGCCAACGTCCGGGCGATGTGCGCCGTCTGGAGGGTGCCGCAGGAGACCACCGACGTGGTGCTGCTGCTGGCCTCGGAGATCACCACCAACGCCGTCGCGGTCAGCGGGGGCGAGGTGCTGCGGATGACGCTGCGCCGGGTGCTGGGCCTGCTGTACTTCGACTGCAACGACTACGACCCCGCCATTCCCACCACGCCCGCCATGCCCGACGCCGAGGAGCCGAGCGGCCGGGGGCTGGCCCTGGTGGAGGCGCTGGCCTCCACCTGGGGATGGAAGTGGCCGCCGCAGGAGCAGGGGAAGGTCTGCTGGTTCACCCTGGCCGTGCGCTGACGACCTCCTCGCCCTCGCAGAGGACACGTCCCGGCCCGACGGGCGCCCGGGACGAGCAAGCACCACATCCAGCGGGCCTTCGCGCTCGCCACACGAACGGAAGGACGACGACCACATGCCTTGGGCCGATGTGATCGCCGGAACGGTCATCCTGCTCCTGCTCACCCTCACCGCCTCCTGCGGTGTCACCCCGCGCGGTCTGCCCCGCTCCCCCCGGGACCGGTTGTTCGACCGCGCCCCCGACCGTCCCCGCGCCAAGGACTGGCCCGAGATCTGGGGCTACTCCCA
>JAFACJ010000313.1 GCA_023425615.1 Actinomycetes bacterium | reverse complement strand
GGGGAGTCCAGAACCCCTCGGCGCCCAGCGGCGTCTCCACGACCGGGGGGAGCCCGCCTCCGGTGGGGCGGCGGCGCAGCGCGGTGAGCAGCTGCTCGCGGGTGCGCCCGTTCCAGGCCAGGACGAGGAACGGGTCGTCGTCGCACGCGCGCGCCAGGAAGTGCAGCGCCGCCGCGGCGTGGACGCACGGGTCGACCCAGTCGGCGCAGCCGCACATGAGGTGCAGCTCCTCGGCGGCCCCGGGGAACAGGCCGACACCGCAGTCGTGGAAGACGCGCTCCAGGTCGTGGGGGACCTCACCGGCCAGCAGCCGCGCCCGGAACACCGCGCGCCGGGCCAGCTCGCCCTCGATCTCATCCCAGCCCTCGATCGCGGTGAGCCCGAGCGTCACCTCGTGCGGCTCGTCGGCGTTCTCCGCGACGAACGCCGTCACCTCGTACGGGCGGATGTCGAGGCGCAGCACCCGGCCCTGCTCGGCGTACGCGCGGCCGCGGCGCAGCCGCTCCTCGTCCAGGAAGGACTCCAGCGGGCCCAGGAGCCGGCGCGACCACCAGCCGGGCGGCTCCCGCAGCGGGGCGGACCCAGGCCCGCCCCGCACCCGGATCGGCCTGGCCGTCTCGAAGTAGCCGTCGTGCCCGGTCATGAGCTCACCGCGTCGGGGGACAGGCGCAGCACGTCGCGCAGCTCGGCGACCGACAGGCCGGTCAGCCACTCCTCGCCCGTCCCGACGATCGACTCGGCCAGCGCCTTCTTGCGTTCGATCATCTCGTCCACCCGCTCCTCCATGGTGCCGACGCAGACGAACTTGCGGACCTGCACGTCGCGGGTCTGCCCGATCCGGAACGCCCGGTCGGTCGCCTGGTCCTCGACGGCGGGGTTCCACCAGCGGTCGAAGTGCACGACGTGGTTGGCGGCGGTCAGCGTCAGGCCGGTGCCCGCCGCCTTCAGCGACAGCAGGAACACCGAGGGCACGTCCTCGGCCTGGAACCGCTGGACCAGCGCGTCGCGCTGCTCCTTGGAGGTGCCGCCGTGCAGCCACAGGACGGGCCGGTCGAGCCGCGCCTCCAGATAGGGCTGGAGCATCGAGCCGAACTCGGCGTACTGGGTGAACACCAGCGCCTTCTCACCGCGCTCCAGGATCTCGCCGCACAGGCGCTCCAGCTCCTCCAGCTTCCCCGACCGCCCCTGGAGCCGCGAGCCGTCCTTCAGCAGCAGCGCCGGATGGTCGCAGACCTGCTTCAGCTTGGCCATGGCGCCGAGGACGAGGCCGCGCCGCTGCCGGGCGTCGGCGGCGGCGATCTGCTCCAGGAGGTCCTCGACCGTCGCCTGGTAGAGGGACGCCTGCTCCACGGTGAGGTTGCAGTAGACCTTCATCTCCTGCTTCTCTGGCAGGTCGGTGATGATGGTCCGGTCGGTCTTGAGGCGGCGCAGGATGAACGGCTGCGTGGCGCGCTTCAGCGCCGCCGCGGCCCGGGCGTCGCCCTCGGCCTCGATGGGCGCGGCGAACCGCTCGCGGAAGTACTCCTTGGGCCCCAGCAGCCCCGGGTTGGCGAACTCCATGATCGACCAGAGTTCGTCGAGGCGGTTCTCCACCGGGGTGCCGGTCAGCGCGATCCGGCTCGGCGCGGGGATCGAGCGCACCGCCTTGGCCTGCCGCGTCGTGCTGTTCTTCAGCGCCTGCGCCTCGTCGCAGACGCTCCGCGCCCACGCGACCTTCGCCAGCTGCGCGGCGTCGCGGGCGGCCGTGCCGTAGGTGGTGAGGACGAGGTCGGCGCCGTGCGCGGCACGGACCAGCTCCTCGTCCTTGTGGCGCCTGGTCCCGTGGTGGACGTACAGGCGGAGCTTGGGGGCGAACCTTGCGGCCTCCCGCTGCCAGTTGCCGACCAGCGACATCGGCACGACGGCCAGCGTGGGCCCTGCCGCACGCGCCTGTTCCGGCGGGCGGTCACCGGGCTCACGGGCGCCGGCCCGGACGAGATGGGCCAGCACCGTCAGCGTCTTGCCCAGGCCCATGTCGTCGGCGAGCAGCGCGCCGAGGCCGAGCTCCTCCAGGAAGCCGAGCCAGGCCAGGCCGCGCTCCTGGTAGGGGCGCAGCACCGCCTCGATGCCGTCGGGGGCGGGCACGGGGGCGATGCGGCGGTCGGCCTCGCCCGACAGCAGGTCGCCCAGCGGTCCCGCGGCCTGCACCCCGACCAGCGGCAGCGGGCGCTCGCCGGCGTGGACGGCGGCGCGGACGACCTGGCCCGCGGTCATCGTCCCGGCCTTCCCCTGGCGCAGGAACTCCAGCGCCGTCTCCAGCTGCTCCTCGTCCAGCTCGACCCACCGGCCGCGCAGCCGCACCAGCGGTGTCTTCAGCCGCGCCAGCTCGGCGAGGTCGTCCTCCTCCAGCGCCTCCTCGCCGACGGCCAGCTCCCAGCGGAACTCCACCAGGTCGCCCAGGCCGAACCCCGAGCCGCCCGCTGCGCCCTGCTCGCGGCCGTCCTGCTCCTCGACCCGCAGCCGCAGCCCGAGCCGCGAGCGCCCCGCCCAGGTGGGCAGCAGCACCCCGAACTCCGCGGCGGCCAGCAGCGGCGCCGACGTCCGCAGGAACCGGAACGCCCCTGCGGTGTCCAGCACCAGCTCGGCCGGAACGGCGGTGTCCAGCGCCCGGCTCAGCTCGGGAAAGACCCGCAGCGCCCGCCCGAGCCCGGCCAGCAGCGTCTCCTCCGCCCCTTCCAGCAGCGCGTCCCCGCTCCAGATCTGCGCCGCGGACACCAGCAGACTCGGGTCGTCGGTCCCCTGAAGCAGGAACTCCACCCGCCACGGCTCCTCGGCGGCGTACCCGGGGGACGGCTCGGACCCGGGG
Source organism: Actinomycetes bacterium (assembly GCA_023425615.1). Classification (GTDB taxonomy): domain Bacteria; phylum Actinomycetota; class Actinomycetes; order Streptosporangiales; family Streptosporangiaceae; genus Actinocorallia. Next base: position 208 of record JAFACJ010000313.1, on the reverse strand, counting down.
GACGGCTCGGGTTCGAGGAAGCTCGCGGGGAGCGGTTCCGCGGGGTACGCGGCGGCCTGCTCAGCACCGGCGGACGGCTCGGACCCGGCGGACGGCTCGGGTTCGAGGAGGCTCGCGGGGAGCGGTCCGGCGGGGCGGGCGGCGGACGGCTCGGATCCGGCGGGCTCGGGAGGCCGCGGCTCGACCAGGCGGAAGGTGAGGCGGAGGG
>JAFACJ010000212.1 GCA_023425615.1 Actinomycetes bacterium | reverse complement strand
GCGCGGAGCTGGCCGGCCAGGACGTGCGGGTGGCGGCGCAGCAGCCGCAGGCCGCGCTCGCCCAGCGCCGGGTTGGGCTCGACGGAGGCGGGCGGCAGGAACGGCAGCGGCTTGTCGGCGCCGGCGTCGAGGACCCGGACGACGACCCGGGGGAACGCCTCGAGGACCTCGCGGTAGGCGGCGATCTGCTGTTCCTCGGTGAGCGGGAGGTCGCGGTCGAGGAAGAGGTACTCGCTGCGGAACAGGCCGACGCCCTCGGCTCCGCTGGCCAGGGCGCGGTCGATGTCCTTGGGGCCGCCGATGTTGGCCAGCAGCGGCACCGGATGGCCGTCCTTGGTGTGCCCGGGGCCCGTGGCGCTGCCGACGGCCTCGGCGCGGGCGCGCTCGGCCGCCTTGGCGCGGGAGATCTGGTCCTCGCCCGGTTCGACGATCAGCCGTCCCGACGCGCCGTCGACCAGGACGTGCTCGCCGTCCTTCAGGCCGAGGACGCCGGGGCAGGAGACGATCGCGGGGATGCCCATGGCGCGGGCCAGGATCGCGGTGTGCCCGATCGGGCCGCCCTCCTCGGTCACGAACGCCACGACCCGCCGCGGGTCCAGCAGCGCCAGGTCGGCGGGCGCCAGATCCTGGGTGATCAGCACATAGGGCTCGTCGGCGTCCGGCATGCCGGGTACCGTCACCGACATCAGGCGGGCGACCGTGCGGTCGCGGACGTCGTCGAGATCGCTCACCCGGGCGGAGATGTAGTCACCGGCTCCGCCGAGCAGCTCGCGGTAGAAGCCGAACGACTCGTACACCGCGCGGGCCGCGGTCAGCCCCGCGGAGATACCCACCTTGATCTCGCCGGCCAGGTCGGGATCGCGCGCCATCAGCGCCTGGGCCGCCAGCATGTCCCTGGCCTCGCCCTCGGCCGCCTCGGCGCGGGAGTCGAGCTCGCTGCCGACCGCCTCGAGCGCCTCCAGCGCGCGGGCCGTCTCGGCCACGGGATCACCGGAGAAGGGGTCGGCGGGCGGCTCGGGCACGGTGCCGCTCACCACGCGGATGGGGCCTACTCCGACGCCGGAGCTGACCCCCGTGCCCAGCAGCTCACGCATTCGTCTCCGAGAACTGCAGGAACAGCCCCGCCAGCCGTTCCAGGACCTCCTCGGCGCCCTCTCCCTCGGCACGCAGCCGAAGGTTCTCCCCGGGGCGGGCGTCCAGGGCCAAGATGGCCAGGATGCTCTTGGCGTTCACGCAGTCACCGGTGGCCCTGCCCACGGTGACCTCGATGGGACACTGGGCCGCGGCCTTCACGAACTCCGCCGCCGGACGGGAGTGGAGACCGACCATCGACTCGACTCGCACCATACGCTCAGCCATGATCCTCGATCCTCCTTCGAGGGTGGATTGTTCCAGAGAGAGGGGCCTCCGCTTGGCAGAACCCCGGGAATGTCGCGGACTGGTAAACCCAGGCTATACACCAGTTTGGGTTACTTTGTTCAAACCACGAGGGACGTCCGGATTAATCCCAAGTCGGCGTGCCAGATGCTCGACCATCACTTGACCCGGCACGATCAGCCCCAAGGGCGCCGCCCACTCGGGCAAAGCGGGTCCGGGCAGGGCCAGCGAGGCGGCGTCCGCCAGCGCGGAACCCCCGCCGACGCCGTACGCGCGCGCCCCCGCCTCCACCACCCGGGCCGCCAGCGCCACCGTCCCCTCCAGCACCGGGCTCTCGGCGGCGCCCAGGACGATCGCCGGGGTGGCGGCGTCCACGACCGCGATCGGGCCGTGCAGGAGATCGGCGTACGACAGGCCCATGGCATGCAGGTAGCACGCCTCCTTGAGCTTCAGCGCCAGCTCCAGCGCCGTGCCGAAGGCGAGGCCGCGCGCCGAGACGACGACGCCCTGCACCTTGGCCAGCTCCTCGACGATCATCGGTAGCGCCTCGGCCGCCTCGACGGCGCCGATCAAGCGCTCCACCTCGTCGGGGACCCGCGCCAGGTCGCCCCCGTCCACGTCGGCGCCCAGGCCAAGGCCCAGCACCGCCAGCGCGGCGAGCTGGGTGGTGTAGGTCTTGGTCGCCGGGACGGCCAGCTCCTCGCCCGCCTCGGTGACCAGCGCCACGTCCGCGGCCTCCGCCAGCGGCGTGCCGTGCCCGTTGGTCACCGCCACCGTCCGGGCGCCGCAGTCCCGCGCCCACTCCAGGGTCTGGACGATCTCCTCGGTCCGGCCCGACTGGCTGATCGCCACGGCGAGCACCCCGTCGAGGTCGATCCTCCTGCGGTAGGTCGTCGCGATGGACGGCGCGGCCAGCGTCGCCAGCCGGCCGGTGCGGGACTCCACGAGATAGCGGCCGTAGACCGCCGCGTTGTCGGACGAGCCGCGGGCGATGAACAGCACCTGGCGCGTACGGGCCGCCAGCCGCTCCAGCTCCGCCGTCCTGGGGAGCAGGGAGTCGAAGGTGGCGCGCAGGGCCTCGGGCTGCTGCCCGATCTCTCGTCTCATCCGGCTGGTCATGGTGTCCTTTCTTGGTGCCGGGCAGGCACTGACACGGTGCTGATCTATCTGGTCTAGTCCAGAACATACCAGTACAGACCGTACTCTTATGAAAACATGACCGAAGAGCCCTTTCTTCCTTGAGGTGGTAAACACGTTGACCGCCATCGACGCCTCCAGCCCGGTGCCGAAGTACATCCAGCTACGCGGCCTCCTCCTCGACCTGATCGACGAGGCCGGACTCGGCGCCGACGCCCCCATGCCCTCCGAACGCGAGCTCTGCCAGAGCCACGGCCTGTCCCGCATGACCGTCCGCCAGGCGGTGGACCAGCTCGTCTCCGAGGGCAGGCTCTACCGGGTGCCGGGCAAGGGCACCTTCGTCGCCCGACCCAAGATCGACATGCCGCTGCGGCTGAGCTCCTCCTTCACCGCCGAGATGAAGGCGCGCGGCATGGTCCCCGGCGCCATCGACCTCGGCCACCGCACCGTCCCCGCCCTCGGCCACGTCGCGCGCGGCCTCTCCCTCTCCCCCGGCTCCTACGTCCACGTCATCGAGCGCCTGCGCACCGCCGACGGCACCCCCATGGCCCTGGAACGCTGCCACATCCCCTCCTCCCTCGCCCCCGACCTCCTGAGCGTCAGACTGGAGGGACAGTCCCTCTACGAGCTTCTGGAGCGCCGCTACGGCATCGTCTTCGACTCCGGCGACCAGACGGTCGAGGCGAGCCTCGCCGCCCCCGGCGACGCCGAACTCCTCCACCTGCCCCAGGGCAGCCCGGTCCTCTTCCTGCGCCGCCGCTCCTACCGCGGCCCCGTCTGCGCCGAACTGACCGAGTCCACCTACCGCGGCGACCGCTACCAGCTCCACACCAGCCTCTCCCACCCCCGCTGACCCGCCTTGGCACGGGATTTACCCGGCGGCGTGTATCAGCCGACCGGCTCCGGCCTCTGTCAGACGCGCGCACGAGGCGCGCGTCGAGAGGAGGTCACATGTCACGCCTGCGAGTGGTACGGCTGGTCTCGGTCATGGACGTCACCGCCGGGGAGGACTGGACGCCGGAGACCGGCGGAAACCTCGCGTTCAAGCCCTATCCCTGCGAGGAACAGGCGAGGGGGGCACCCGGCGGGGTGGAGGAACTCGGCCCGGCGGCCGACCGGGTGCTGTGGGTGGCGGCCGAGGTCTTCGCCGGACGCCGCCCCTTCCAGCAACTCGCCGCGCTGGCCACCGCCGAACTGGCAGGCGCCCTCGCCCGCCAGGCCGCCCGGACGAACGCCCCGGGCCGCGACCGGCTGCCCCTGCGCCCCGGCGCCCCCCGCATCCGAGGCCGCCGCATCCAGG
>JAFACJ010000182.1 GCA_023425615.1 Actinomycetes bacterium | reverse complement strand
CGTATGTGCCCAAGGCGACCGAGGCCATCCCGGGCGTCCCCGACCACGAGATCCGCGGCATCCGGGTGCCGACCCTCATCGTGCGGGGCGGGGAGGAGGACATCGACCATCCGAAGCGCACGTCCTTCGAGGTCCACTCGCTGATCAAGGGATCGCGCCTCATCGAGCCGCCGTGGCCCGAGGACGCCTGGGAGCGCGCCCAGGAGGCCCGCGACGCGGGCCGGGGCGGCATCTTCGACCCCTGGATGAAGGCGGTGCCGACGTTCCTCGACTTCATCGACGAGCCGGACGAACGGAGGTCTGAGTGACCACCCGCACCGTCGACGCCGGCCCGGGGGGACCGGGCGGCCGGACCCTCGTCCGGTCCCCGAACCCGGTCCTCGCGGTGCTGACCGTCATGTCGGTGCTCGGGGCGCTCCAGAGTTCGGTGGTGGTGCCCCTCGTGGCGCACATCCCCGAGATCTTCAAGGTCAGCGCGGCCGAGGCGTCCTGGATCGTCACCAGCACGGTGCTCGGCGCCTCGATCGCGGCGCCGGTCGTCGCGCGCATGGCCGACATCTTCGGCAAGCGGCTCATCATCGTCGTGACGCTGCTGGTGATCGCGTTCGGTTCGCTGCTCGTCGCGGTGAGCGACACGTTCGTCGTGGCGGTGGCGGGCCGCGCGCTCCAGGGCTGTGCGATGGCGCTCACGCCGGTGGCGATGAGCATCGCCAAGGACGTGCTGCCTCCGGAGCGGGTCAATTCCGGAATCGCGCTGCTCAGCGGGACGATGGGCCTGGGGTCGGCGCTCGGGCTGCCGGCCGCGGGCCTGCTCTACTGGCTGTGGGGGTGGCACGCGCTGTTCTGGGTGACGGTGGTCCTGGCGCCCCTGCTCGCGGTCGCGTCGTGGCGGCTGCTGCCGGCCTCGCCCCCCGCCGCCCGGCAGCGGTTCGACGTCTTCGGCGCCGTCCTGCTGGTGTTCGTGCTCACCCCCCTGCTCCTCGTCGTCTCCCAGGGCGAGGACTGGGGGTGGACCAGCCCGGCCGCCCTGATCATGCTGGCCGTGTCGGCCGCGGCCACGGCCGTCTGGGTGCCCTGGCAACTGCGTGCCCGGACGCCGCTGGTCGACCTCCGCCTGGCGGTCAGCCGCCGGGTGGTGCTGACGAACCTGGCGACCGCCGCCATCGCCGGCGGCATGCTCGCGAACGTCTATCTCGCGTCGCAGCAGCTGGGCATCCCCCGGGGGGTGCCCGGGGGCCTCGGCCTCTCCTCGGAGATGGTGGGGGTGGTGATGATCGCCCCGGCCCTGGTGCTGATCGTGATGGCGCCGATCCTCGGTCCGCTGCTGACCCGGTTCGGGGGACGCGGGGTCATGCTCTCCGGCGCGCTGGTGATGGCGGCGGCCTATGTCGCGCGGATCTGGCTCGACGGCTCGGCCTTCGCGGTCGGCTTGGGCGCGGTCCTGGTCGGCGTCGGCATCTCCCTCGGCCTCGTCGCGCAGCCGATGATCATCATGGCCGCCGTTCCGGCTGACTACACGGCCTCGGCCAACGGCGTCAACTCGCTGTTCCGGACGGTCGGCACCGCGCTGTCGGTCGCTGCCATCGCCGCGGTGACCTCGGCGACGTCCACGAGGTTCGAGGGGGCGGAGTACGCCACGTCGGACACCTTCCACCTGGCTTTCATCGGCTGTGCCGTCCTGATGCTCCTCTCCGCGCTCCTCACGCTTCTGGTGCCGCGGGGGTCTTCCCGTGCGGACCCGCTTCGGTCATACTGAAGTAAGCGGAGCAATAATTTGGTCCAGATAGGCAAACGGCACAGACGAATGAGGCAACCAATGACCACTGAGGCGGGCCACCCGAAGGTCGACGCCAGCGTCCATCCGTTCTTCAGGTCGGACGCCGACCTCCGCGAGTACCTCGGCGAGCCGTGGGCGAGCCGGGGATTCCCGACGCCGGACGTCACGTACACCGGGCCGCTCGGCAACCGGTACGCGGCCGGCACCAAGCCGGCGGACGGGTCGCACCCGGGCTCGGACCCCGAGCAGACCGGCCGGGCGGTCTTCGACGAACGCGGTTTCGACTACGCGATCCTCCACCCCATGACGGTGGGGGTCCTCCCGGACTGGCACCTGGAGTCGGCGATCCTCGAGGCGACGAACCGCATGCTGGTCGAGCGCTGGCTGGAGTCCGACGCCTACGGCAGCCGGTACTTCGGGACCATCCGGGTGAACCCCAACGACCTGGACGCCGCGGTCAAGGAGATCCACCGCTGGAAGGAACACCCCCGGATCGTCCAGATCGGCCTCCCGATGCAGACGCAGGCTCCCTACGGCAGGCCGCACTACAAGCCGCTGTGGCGCGCGGCGGTCGACGCGGGTCTGCCGGTGGCGATCCACTGGGAGATGGGCCAGGGCATCACCCACCCGCCGACGCCCTCCGGACCGGCCCGCACCTACCAGCAGCTCGTCGGGTTCCAGCCGCTGAACTTCGTCTACCACCTGATGAACATGATCGCCGAAGGCGTCTTCGAGGAGTTCCCCGAGCTGAAGATCGTCTTCGCCGACGGCTCGGCCGACATGCTCACGCCGATGATCTGGCGCATGGACACCTTCGGCCGGCCGCACCTCGAACAGACCCCGTGGGCTCCCCGGATGCCCAGCGACTACCTGCCCGGGCACGTCTACTTCGTCAACGGGCTGCTCGACACCCCCGGAGACGTCGGCTTCGCGGCCGAGTGGCTGCGCATGACCGGCAAGGAGGACATGCTCATGTTCGGCTCAAGCCACCCCGACTGGCAGCTCGCCACCGTCGAGGCGCTGCCGTCCGGCTGGACCGCGGAGCAGCGCGAGAAGGTGCTGTGGCGCAACGCCGCCGAGCTCTACCGGCTGCCCCTGCCCGTGCCCGCCTGAACCCCACCCGTCAAGACACAGCAGAGAGAAGGGCTCACCATGACGCAGATGGACATCCGCGATCAGCTCAGCGGCCAGATGTCGCCGGTGCGGGTCGTCGACTGCGACGTCCACCCCTACCCGCGCCGTGGCGCGCTGCACCAGTTCCTCGACCCCAGGTTCGTCAAGGAGCAGAGGCTCAGGGGGGAGGGCGCCGACAACGGCCTCTTCTACGACGCCCCCGACTACAACTTCGCCAAGGCGATGCGCGTCGACTCCTTCCCCGGCGACGGCGAGTTCGCCTGCACCGACCCGCACATGGCCTTCCGCCAGCTCGTCCTGGACTCCGGTTCCGACATCGTGATGCTGGGCCCCACCTCCGGCGGCGCGGGCGACACCGATGAGGAGGTCTCCGCGATGGCGGCGGCGACCAACCTGTGGCAGGAGGCCTGCTGGCTCGACCCCGAGAACAACTGGCACGGCCGGTACTTCGGCTCCATCTGCGCCAACATCTCCGAGCCCGACGTCGCCGCGCGCGAGATCGAGAAGTGGGCGGGACACGAGAAGTACAAGCAGGTCCTGATCCACGCCGAACCGCGCCCCGCCTGGGGCCATCCCAAGTACGACCCGGTGTGGGCGGCGGCGGTGAAGCACGACATCCCCGTCGCCTGCCACCTCGGCCGCGGCAAGCACAACCTCCTGCCCATGAGCCCGGTCGGCTTCATGTCCTACAACCACGACTTCATGGTCACCTACTCGATGCTGGCCGCGAACCAGATCATGAGCCTGATCTTCGACGGTGTCTTCGAGCGGTTCCCGACCCTCCAGATCGTCTTCATCGAGCACGCCTTCAACTGGATCCTGCCGCTGCTGTGGCGCATGGACGCCCTCCACGCGGCCCGCGGCGGCGACGGGCCGGTCATGTTGTCCAAGAAGCCCTCGCAGTACGTCAAGGACAACATCTGGTTCACCACGCAGCCCCTGGACTGCCCCGAGGACAAGCTCGAGCTCACCAACGCGCTGGAGTGGATGGAGGCGGACAAGATCATGCTGTTCTCGTCCGACTATCCGCACTGGACCTTCGATGAGCCGCGCTGGCTGGCCAAGCACCTGCCCGAGTCCATGCGGGAGGCGGTCATGTACCAGAACGCCATCGACCTGTTCAAGCTGCCGAGCGTCATGCCCGCCCTCGCCGGCCAGGTCAGGGCCTTCTGATGACCGAGGGGACGCGGTCGCGGCTGCCCCGCGGCCGGGAGCACATCGTCGCCACCGTCGATGAGATCGGGCCGGGGGACCACAAGGTCTTCCCGATCGGCCGCTACGGCGTGGGCGTGTACAACGTCAACGGCAGGTTCTACGCGATCGCCAACTACTGTCCGCACGAGGGCGGCCCGCTGTGCTCGGGCCGGACCCGGGGCCAGACCGTGGTCGACCCCGACCGGCCGGGCGGGGCGAAGGAGATCCGCGAGGGCGAGTTCATCTACTGCCCCTGGCACCAGTGGGGCTTCGAACTCGCGACCGGGACGACTGCGGTCAAACCGGAATGGAGTATCCGCACCTACCCCGTTCGGGTGGAAGACGACAAGGTCATCGTGACGGCATGACGACGACAGCTGACATGACACTCGACATACCGACCGGTGCCTACCCGGGCGGTGCGCCGCGACTGCTCGTGACGTCCGGGCGCGAGGACGCGCAGACCTATCTCGCCCGAGGCGGGTACGCGCCGTTGCGCGACCCCGAGGCGCTGCTCCGGGAGGTCGAACTCGCGGGCCTTCGCGGACGTGGCGGCGCCGCCTTCCCGTTCGCCAGGAAGGTACGGGCGGTGCGCGCCGGAGGGGTGGCCCCGGTCCTGGTCGCCAACGGGGAGGAGGGCGAGCCGGCCTCGGTCAAGGACCGGTGGCTGATGCGGCACCGCCCGCACCTCGTCCTCGACGGGGTGCGGCTCGCCGCCGCCCTGGTGGGAGCCCAGGACGTCTTCCTCTATGTCTCCGACGCGGCGAGCGCGGCCAGCCTGGCCGAGGCGCTCACCGCCTTCCCCGCCGAAGGCTGGAACGAGATCTCGATCCAGGTGCACCGCGTCGAGCCCGCCTACGTCGCGGGGGAGGAGACGGCGGCGGTGCGGTCCATCAACGGTGGCCCCGCGCTGCCGCAGGACAAGCCACCGCGGCCGTTCGAGTCCGGGGTCGGCGGCCGGCCGACCCTGGTGAGCAACGTCGAGACGTTGGCGAACCTGCCCGTCGTCCAGCGTCTGGGGGCCGCGGCCTACCGTGGCCTCGGCACCGACGACTCGCCCGGCACCTTCCTGATGACACTGTCGGGCACGTCGAGCGACGGGCTCTATGAGATCCCCTTCGGCACCAGGCTCTACGACGTGCTGCGGTGGCTGGGAGAGGACACGGGCGGGGTCCGGGGCGCGCTCGTCGGCGGCTACTTCGCCGGCGTGCTGAACGAGCGCGTCCTCGGCCTGCCGCTCGACTACGGCGCGTTCGCGGCCGCGGGCAGCGGCCTGGGATGCGGCGCCATCGCGGTCATGGGCGAGCGGGACTGCCCGGTCGCCGTGGCGGCGGCCGTCATGGGCTACTACGCGCGCGAGAACGCGGGCCAGTGCGGGTCGTGCTTCAACGGCACGGCGGCGATGGCAGGCGTCCTTGACGCGCTGCGCGACCACCGGGCGGAGGCGTCGGACATCGAGCGCCTTCGCCGGTGGACGACACAGCTGCGCGGCAGAGGCGCGTGCGGCACCCTCGACGGCGCGACCAACGTCGCGGCGTCCCTGCTCAGGGAGTACCCGCGGCAGGCCGGCGACCACCTCGACGGAAGATGCGGCTCCTGCCCGCCGGCCGCCGTCCTCGGCGACGCCCCGTACGCGGTCGGCAGGGACGGAAAGGAGGACACGGCATGAGGATCAAGCTGGACAGGACCGTGTGCGACGGCTTCGGCACCTGCGCGGTGTACGCTC
>JAFACJ010000045.1 GCA_023425615.1 Actinomycetes bacterium | reverse complement strand
CGACACCGGCGACGCCACCGAACCGGCCGCCGACCCTGCCCCCGACCACGAACTCTCGGAGATCCGATGACCACCGCCGCCCTGCCCGTCGCCGCCGAACGGCCGCTCCACGACACCTGGAACGTCTTCGTCCGCGAGATGCGGCCCGTCCTGCGCGATCCGTTCTCGCTCATCTTCAGCCTTCTGCAGCCGCTGGTCTTCCTCGGCCTGTTCGGTCCGCTGCTCATCGGCTCCTACGACACCCCGGTGGGGGAGACGCTCATCTGGTTCGTCCCGGGCATCCTGGTGATGACCGTGCTCTTCGGCTCCGGAGCCACCGGGGCGAACCTGCTGTTCGAGATGCAGACCGGCTCCCACGAACGCACCCTCGTCGCCCCGATCGCCCGCTCGTCGCTCCTCGTCGGCCGCGCCCTGAAGGAGATCGCGCCGATCGTCGTCCAGGCCGCCCTCATCGTGGCGGTCACCCTTCCGTTCGGTTTCCGCGCCGACCCCCTCGGCCTCCTGGCCGGACTGGCGCTCATGGCGCTCTTCGGCGTGGGCCTCGGCTCGCTCAGCTACACGCTCGCCCTGGCCAGCGCCAAGAAGGACTGGATGTTCTGGGCGGTGCAGCAGTCCTTCATCTTCCCCCTGATGATCCTCTCCGGCATGCTCCTGCCGCTGTCCGAGGCACCGGCCTGGATGCGCGCCGCCGCCTCCGTCAACCCGATCAGCCACATCGTCTCGGCCGAACGCGCGCTCCTCGCCGGCGACGTCATGGCCGGGACCGTCCTGAAGGGCTGCGCCGCCGCCGTCGTCCTCGCCGTCATCGGGCTGGCGGTCGGCATCCGCGCCATGCGCCGCCAGCGCTGACGGCCGTCCCCCATGTCGTACCGGGGTATGACATGGGGGATGAGACCTCAGCCCGAGGCCAGGCGGTGGCCGCGGCGGTTAGCGTGACGGGCGTGCCTCACCAGTTCCGTCGCGCCGGATCCGTGCTCGGGCAGGCCCTGCTCACCGGAACGGCGGATGCCCCGCCCCCCGCCCGCCGCGGCCTCGGCTTCACACTGCTCGCCGAGGTCGCGATCACCTTCGCGCTGTTCCTGCTGACGCTGAACAACACGGTCCCCGAGGGGACTCCGGTACCCGGTGCCCTGCCGCTCCTGGCCACCGCCTCCTGCGCTCCGCTGCTGCTACGTCGGCACCGGCCACTGGCGGCGTGGCGGCTGAGCCTGCTCGGATGGCTCCTCCTCGCGCTGTTCGTGCCAGAGCACCGGCCCGAGTCGGCGTGGGGGCCCGCCCTGGCGCTGGTACCGATCCTCTACACGGTGGCGGCCCGGTGCGTTCCGGCCCTCGCGCTGACGGTGTGGCTAGTGACGGCCGCCGCGCTGCCGCTGATCGAGGGCGGCGGGCTCCTCGGGTTCCTGATCGCCGCGACGGGGGCGCCGATGCTGCTCGGCTACAACGTGCGGGAGCGGCAGTCCGTGCAGAACCGGCTGGAGGCCGAGAAACGGCACAGCGCGGCCGAGCAGGAGCGCCGATCGGTACTGGAGGAGCGGGCCAGGATCGCCCGCGAACTGCACGACGTCGTCGCCCACCACATGTCGGTGATCGCGATCCAGGCGGAGGCCGCGCCCTACCTGGCCGAGGACCTTCCGGAGCCGATCACCGCGGCGTTCGCCGACATCAGGGCCACCGCGCTGGACGCCCTGTCGGAGACCCGCCGCCTGCTGGGCGTCCTACGGCAGGAGACCGACGACGGCGACACCGCGCCGCAGCCGGGCCTGGACCGGCTCGACGCGCTGGTCGCCGCGGTGCGCGGCGCCGGCCTGAACGTCGAGGTGACGGTCGACGGAACCGAACGCCCGCTACCGCCAGGTGTCGGACGTAACGCCTATAGAATCATCCAGGAAGCGCTGAGCAACGCCATGCGCCACGCCCCCGGAGCCGAGGTGCGGGTCCACCTGACCCACCGGCCCGACGCCCTGGACATCCACGTCGGCAACGGACCGCCGCCGACGCTGCCGAACGGACGGGCGCCGCTGCCACCGGGCGGTGGGCACGGCCTGGTCGGGATGCGAGAACGGGCGGACGCCCTCGGCGGGAGACTGTCCGCCGGGCCGACCGGCGAAGGGGGATACAGCGTGCGGGCGACGCTTCCCCGGGAGGACGCGGCATGACGATGCGCGTGGTGATCGTCGACGATCAGGGAATGGTCCGCTCCGGTTTCCGGGTACTGCTGAACGCCCAACCGGACATCGAGGTCGTCGGGGAGGCTGCCGACGGCGGGGAGGGCCTCGAAGTGGTGGCCGCGACACGGCCGGACGTGGTGCTCATGGACGTACGGATGCCGGTCATGGACGGACTCGAGGCCACCACCCGGATACTGACCCTGCCGGACCCGCCGAAAGTCCTCATCCTCACCACCTTCGACCTGGACGACTACGTGTACCGCGCGCTGCGCGCCGGAGCGAGCGGCTTCCTGCTGAAAGACGCCTCAGCCGCCGAACTGGCCGAAGCGGTACGGGTGATCGCCGCGGGAGACGCCCTGCTGTCCCCCTCGGTGACCCGCCGCCTCATCGCCGAATTCGCCCGCCTGGGCGCCCGCCCCGCCCCCTCCGCCGCCCGTATCGCCGACCTCACCGAACGGGAGACCGAGGTCCTCGCCCTGGTGGCCCGCGGCCTGTCCAACACAGAAATCGCCACCGAACTGGTCGTAGCCGAACAAACCGTTAAGACCCACTTCGGCCGCGTCCTCCAGAAACTGACGCTACGCGACCGCGCCCAGGCCATCGTCTTCGCCTACGAAACCGGCCTGATCCGCCCCGGCCAGTGACCCGGCCGGTCATCAGGGAAGGGGGCGGCCCGCCCGCCGCCCGGTGGACGGCGGGCGGGATCCGGTCATGACGCGCTGTACTGGCTGACGACGTCCACGACCCAGGTGACGCCGAAGCGGTCCTTCAACATCCCGTACAGGGGCGACCACTGCGCCGGGCCGAGCGTCTGCACGACGGTCGCGCCGTCGGCGAGCTTCTCCCAGTACGCGGTGACCTCCTCGGCCGTG
>JAFACJ010001193.1 GCA_023425615.1 Actinomycetes bacterium | reverse complement strand
CGACGGTGTCGAGGTCAAGGGAGAGGAGTGCGTCGACCAGGCCGTCGGGGAGGGCGGGCGGACCTGCCCTGCGTGCGTCGTCGGCGGACTCGGCCAGGACGTCCAGGAGGGCGTCGACTCCGGCGAGGCTCACGCCGGTGAGGGTCAGGTGGACGTTGGCGGGGATGCCGGGGAAGGAGAGCTGGGGCTGGATGAGCCAGCCGTGGTCGCGTGCCTTGTCCGACATGACGAACACATCGAGGGCCGGGTCGTCGGAGGCGATCGCGACGAGGGCGGCGTCCGGGGAGCCCAGGACGCGCAGGCCGTCGATGGAAGCCACGCCCGCGGTGAGCCGGCGCGCGGCGGCGACGGCGTTGGCCGCCAGGTCGCGGTAGCCGGAGGCGCCGAGCGCCTGGAGCGTGGCCCACGCGCCGCCGAGGGGGCCGGCGCCCTTGCTGCTCTGCACGGTGGAGTTGATGACGGTGTAGCCGGGCCAGGCGGCGGACGCGAAGTAGGCGTGGCGGCGCAGTCCCTCGTCCGCGAACAGGACGACCGAGGCGCCCTTGGGCGCGTACCCGTACTTGTGCAGGTCGCAGGAGAGCGACGTGACGCCGGGTACGGACAGGTCGAACGGCGCGACGTCCTCGCCCGTGTCGCGCAGCCACGGCAGCAGCCATCCGCCCACGCACGCGTCGACGTGGCAGGGGATCCCGCGGGCCGCGGCGAGGGCGGCGACCTCGGGGACGGGGTCGATGACGCCCTGCGGGTAGGACGGCGCGGACACCACGACCAGCACGGTGTTCTCGTCGAGTGCCTCCTGCATCGCGGCGGGGTCGGCGCGGAACGTCGTGGTGTCCACCGGCACCGCCACCAGGTCGAGCCCGAGGTAGTGGGCCGCCTTGTGGAACGCCGGGTGCGCCGTCACCGGCACCACGAGCCGCGGCTTGCCGGGGACGGGCCGCGCGTCGCGCGCCGCCTTCACCGCCAGCATGATCGACTCGGTGCCGCCGCTGGTGAAGATCCCGGGCGTCGCGGGCCCGCCGCCCAGCTTGGCCGCGACCGCGCCGACCACCTGCTTCTCCAGTTCGATGATGCTGGGGAAGGCGGTCGGGTCCAGGCAGTTGACCTCCAGCATCTCCAGGTAGGCGCGTGCGGCGGCGTCGCGGACGTCCTCCCGGCCGGTGTCGTAGACGTACGCGGTGACCTTGCCGCCGTGCACCGGCAGGTCCGCCTCCTTCAGCCGCGCCAGTTCGGCGAGCAGGTCGGCGGCGGGACGTCCGTTCTCAGGCAGCATGGGGTGTTCCTTCAAGGTGGTGTGAGGCACGGGTGCGGTAGGCGAGGAGGAGGGGGATGCTGAGGAGGAGCAGCAGGGCCGGGAGGAGGGTGAAGCCGACGGTGAGGCCGGTGAGGGCGGTGTCGCTCTGGAGGACCTCGTCGCCGGATTCGGTGGAGCGGAAGCCGGTGAGGGCAAGGACGGCGGAGTAGACGCCTGAGCCGAGTGCCATGGCGCCGGTCTCGGCCGCGGTCCAGGCGCCGGTGAAGGCTCCGGCCTGGGCTTGGCCGGTGCGTTCGGCGTCGGCGTGGACGGTCTCGGGGAGCAGGGACAGCGGCAGGAGCTGGAGGGCGGCGTAGCAGACGCCCAGCAGGGCGGTCAGCGCGAAGGTCGCGGCCCGGGATCCGGCGGTGAGAGCGGGGAAGAGCGCGGCCACCGCGGCGATGAAGAGGGCGACGGCCAGCAGGTAGCAGGACACCGCGCCGTAGCGTGCGGCCAGGCGGTTCCACGCGGGGACGGCCAGGGCGCTGGGGGCGACGAGGCAGAGGAACAGCACCGAGGTGAGGCCGTCGTCGCCGAGGCGGTATTCGGCGACGTAGGCGGCGCCCGCGAGCATCACCGCGACGGCCAGCGACTGGAGGGCGAACGCGCCGAGCAGCGCGAAGAAGGGGCGGTTGCCGCGGGCGGCGCGCAGGGCGGCGGCGAATCCCAGCGGGCGCGGGCCGGGGCGGGAGGCGATCCAGCGGGTGGACAGGGCGGAGGCCAGCATCGCCGCGCCCATGAGCAGGCCGATGACCGCGCCCATGAGGAGGTAGCCGCCGCGTCCGTCGCCGCCCGCGCCGACGATCTCGGGGGCGAGCCCGCCGGCCAGCAGGATCCCGAAAGTGAGGGCGACGATCCGCCAGGCCATGGCGCGGGAGCGTTCCCCGGGCAGGTCGGAGATCTCCGCGGGCAGCGCCACGTAGGGCACCTGGAAGGCGGCGAAGGCGCTGGCGGCCAGCAGGAACACGACCATCACCCAGGCCGCGGCGGCGGTGCCGTGCGCGGGCGCGGCGAACATCAGCGCGAACAGCACCGGGAGGGTGAGCGCGCCGAGGAGCAGCAGCCGGACGCGGCGGCCGGTGCGGACCGCCTCCCTGTCGCTGAGGGTGCCGACGTAGGGGTTGAGCAGGACGTCCCACGCCTTGGGCAGGACCAGCGCGACGCCCGCGACGGCGGCGGGGACGCCCATCACGTCGGTGAGGTAGTACAGGAGCAGCAGGCCGGGGGTGGTGGAGAAGATGCCGGTGCCGACCGAGCCGAGCGCGTATCCCAGGAGCCGCCGTCTGGGGACCGGGCCGCCGCTCACAGGTCCAGCAGCCCGTCCACGAGGCGGTGCAGGGTGTGCCGGAAGCGGCGGAGCGCCTCCTGGTCGGCGGTGCGCCGGCGGCTGCCCTTCTCGTCGAGGACGCCGCCCTGGACGAAGCCGTGCACGCACCAGATCACCGACCAGACCGCGTACTCCACGTCGGCTTCGGGGCCCGCGGCCTGCCGTGCCAGTTCCGTGACCCGTGCGACCAGGGGGTTGACCCGTTCGGCCTCCAGGGAGGTGATGTCCCCCGCCTCCGAGAGCCAGCGCCGCAGCCACAGCGCGGTGATCTCGGGGTGCGCGGCGCAGAAGTCCAGGTAGCGGTCGGCCAGCAGGTGCACGCCCTCGGGGGTGGGGGTGAACGCGGCCATGGCCTCGGCCATGGCCTGGTGCTCGCGGTCGGCCGCGCGTTCCATGACCGCCAGGTACATGTCGCGTTTGCCGCCGAGGTGGTAGCTGACGGTGGCGATGTTGAGTCCGGCGGCGTCGGCGATCTGCCGGGTCGAGGCGCCGGCGAAGCCCTTCTCGGCGAAGAGTCCCGTCGCCGCGTCGAGGATCCGCTGGACCGCTGCCTCTCCTTGGGTACTGGTCATCCCGGAAAAGTAGGACAAGTACCGGTTCTCCGTCAATCATTTGATGGAGAACGTGCGGTACCGGTCCACACAGAAGAAACGGAACCTTAACGGCGGTGACACGCGATCACCGGTGGTGCCGTGCCGAGAAATGGCACGATACGCGGATCTATAGTGCGAACTGAGATGGAACGATGTTCGACTTCTCCACGGTCGACTCGGGCGCCACCGCCTGGGTGCTGGCCTGCACCGCCCTCGTGCTCTTCATGACACCGGGCGTCGCGTTCCTCTACGGCGGCATGGTGCGTGCCAAGAACGTCCTCAACACCATGCTCCAGAGCTACATCACGATGGCGCTGGTCGGCGTCACCTGGGTGGCGGTCTCCTACTCGCTGGCCTTCGGCGGCGACAACCCCGTGCTGGGCGGGCTGCGCTTCGCCGGCCTCGCCCACATGGACGAGGCGGTGCCCGGCTTCTCCGGCGACACGGCGCTGACCATCCCGCCGCTGGTCTACGCCGCCTTCCAGATGATGTTCGCGATCATCACCCCCGCCCTGCTCACCGGCTCGGCGGTGGAGCGCTGGCGGTTCGGCGCGTTCGTCCCGTTCATCGTGCTGTGGTCGATCCTCGTCTACGCGCCCGTCGCGCACTGGGTCTTCTCCCCCGACGGCTGGGCGTTCCAGCTCGGCGCGCTGGACTTCGCCGGCGGCACCGTCGTGCACTGCAACGCCGGGGCCGCGGGCCTGGCGATGGCGGTCCTGCTCGGCCGCCGCATCGGCTGGCCACGCGCCCACATGGCGCCGCACAACGTGCCGTTCATCCTGCTGGGCGCGGCCATGCTCTGGTTCGGCTGGTTCGGCTTCAACGCCGGCTCGGCGCTGCGCGCCGACAACATCGCCGCCTACGCGTTCGTCAACACCAACACCGCGGCGGGCTCCGCCCTGCTCGTGTGGGTGCTGGTCGAGCGGATCAGGTACGGCAAGCCCACCGCGCTGGGCGCCGCCTCCGGCGCGGTGGCCGGCCTCGTGGCCATCACCCCCTGCGCCGGCTTCGTCAGCCCGGTGGGCTCGATCGCCGTCGGCGTCCTGGCCGGAATCGGCTGCGCCCTGGTGGTGCCGCTGAAGAGCAGGCTGCGGATCGACGACTCGCTGGACGTGTGCGGCCTGCATCTCATCGGCGGGGTGATCGGCTCGCTGTGCGTCGGCCTCTTCGCCACCAAGGAGGTCAACCCCTCCGCCCCCGACGGGCTGCTCTACGGCGGCGACGCCCACCAGCTCCTCATCCAGGTCGGCGTGGTCTCGGCGGTGACGTGCTACAGCTTCTTCGTCACCTATTTCCTCGGACTGGTCCTCGACCGCCTTCCGGCCCGCCGCAACCGGGTCTCCTCCCAGGACGAGACGGTCGGCCTTGACTTCTCCCTGCATGGGGAGACTGCCTATGAAAGTGAGCGATTGCCCGGATCCTGACCGGAAACCGCCTTCTTCTCCGAGCCGTGGAGAAGGGATCTTCCGGACCGCTACAGTGAGGCGCCTGGAGGGCAGGCATGACCGAGAATTTCGCGATGATCTTGGACCGGCTGTGCGCGCGGCCCCGGTGGCGCGAGCCGTTCACCAACACCGAACTGGCACGGCTCATCACCGAACGGGGCGGCGAGATCACCGACGGGTACATCTCCCATCTGCGCAAGGGCCACCGCGACAACCCCACCCTCCAGACCATCGAGGACCTGGCGGCGGCACTGGACGTCTGTCCCGCGGTGTTCGTCGGCGGACGCAGCGAGCGCGCGGGGCCCGAGCATCCGCGGCGGTCGTTCGGCGCCAAGCTCCGCCATCTGTTCGCCGCGATCCACCCGGCGCACCGCGGCCCCTACACCCCGGAGGAGGCGGCGGCCACGATCACCTCCGGCGGCGGGTCCATCTCCTCCAGCTACATCCGGGAGCTGCTCAGCACCTCCCCCGCGATGCCGCCCAACCCGCGGCTGCGCCACATGCTGGCGCTCGCCGACTTCTTCGGCCTCACCGACGAGAACGGCCCGCAGGCCGCCTACTTCCTCGACGACCGGCTCGCCGAGCGGATCGACGAGGAGCTCGCCGCGCTGATCGCGCTGCGCGACGCCGGGGTCGTGGAGTTCGCCGCGCGCCTGGCGAGGCACGCCTCGGACTGGACGCCGGAGCTGCGCCGCCGCGCGGTGCACGCGGTCACCGAGGCACTGGACTCCGGGGACCTCCCCGAGCGGCAGGAGCCCGGCGAGTCCGCCTGGATCTTCCACAACGGAGGGATCAGACGATGACCGACCGCACCGGCGGCACCGGCGGCACCGCTCATGAGGAGCTGTGCGCGCGGACCTCCGAGCGCCTCGCCCTCGACCCGTCCACCACCTACCGCGAGGCGTGCCGCCGCACCGGCGAGCTGATGGGAGAGATCCTGCGGGCCCCGGTGATGGTGCGGTTCACCTCGATGAACGGCGCCCCCTTCAGCGGCGCGACCGTCCGGCTGGCCGACGGCTCCTATGTCGTCTACTGCGCCGCCTCCCGCTCCTGGTACCACCGCCTCGGCATCCTGCTGCACGAACTCGCGCACGTCCTGCTCGGCCACGAGCCCGCCTCCCTGGAGGGCGTGCGCCGCCAGTTCCTGCCGCATCTGCCGGGCAAGATGGCGCGGATCGTCGCGGCCCGCGGCGCGCACACCGGAGAGCAGGAGCAGGAGGCCGAGGAGCTGGCCGACCTGCTGCTGGCACGGCTCACCGAATCCCCCGGACGCCCCGCGGGCGCGCTCCCCCCGCAGGCACCCGCCCGGCTGCGCCGCATCGCCGAGGAACTGTCCCACCTGCGTTAGCCGGGGCCCTTGCCGCTCAAGGTCACCGATGGTTAGGCTGCGGTTCTACTGCCGTCGACCGAGAGCCATGACGGCCCCTGCATCAGTATGAGATCAGGAGGTGCCCGATGGCCGCCCCCGCGACGAAGACCACGTCCGTGCGTCGTTTCCCCGGCCGTCGCGCGCACCTGGACCTGGCGGTGCCCAACGTCGCGCGGATGAGCGACCATCTGCTGAACGGCAAGGACAACTTCGCCTGCGACCGCCAGGCCGTCACCGAACTGCTGCGGGCAGCACCCGAACTGGCGGGCCTGGTCCGCGTCGGACGCGAGTTCCTCATGCGCTCGGTCGTCCGGCTGGCCGCCGAGCACGGCATCGACCAGTTCCTCGACCTCGGCTCCGGGCTCCCCGTCGCCCCCTGCACCCATGAGGCGGCGGGCACGGACGAGACGGAATCCCGGCGGGTCGTCTACGTCGACAACGACCCCATCGTCGCGGTGCACAACCGCGCCCTGCTCACCGGTGTCCCCGGCGTGCGCGCCCTCCAGGGCGACCTGCGCTCCCCCGAGGAGCTCATCGCCAGGCTGAGCGCCCAGGACGCCGTCGACTTCGGCCGCCCGGTGGCCGTGCTGTTCGGCGACGTGCTGCCCTACCTGCCCGCGCCCGCGCGCACGGTGCGCGCCTTCCGCAACGTCATGGCGGCGGGCAGCGCGCTGGTCCTCAGCCATCTCTCCCGCGACCGCGCCGACGCCGAGAGGGTCGAGGCGGTCGAGGGGATCTACGCCGGGACCGGCGCCGGCCTCACCGTCCGCACCGACGCCCAGATCGCCGCGCTCTTCGCCGGGTTCGCCCACGCCCCGCGCACCCTGGACACCCGGCTCGACCCGACCTCCCCCGGGCTGACCGTCTACGCC
>JAFACJ010001184.1 GCA_023425615.1 Actinomycetes bacterium | reverse complement strand
CACGCGCCGCCGCCTCAGGTGTGAGGCGGCGGCGCAGCTCCGCCTGGTCGGACGGGTCGAGCCAGCTCGCCTCCACGCCGTCCAGCGCGATCTGGACCATGTCCTGGAAGGTGTAGCCGAAGGCGGCGGCCACCGAACGGTACTCATAGCCCAGGTCCAGGTCGGTCATGGCCGGGTCGTCGGTGTTGAGGGTGGCCAGCAGCCCGGCCTCGCGCATCCGCGGGTAGCAGTGGTCGGCCAGCGCGGGATAGGCGTTGGCGATGCGGACGTTGGAGTTGGGGCAGACGGTCAGCGGGATGCGCTCGGCGGCGAAACGCGCGGTGAGGCCGGGGTCGTCCAGCAGGGACAGGCCGTGGTCGACGCGTTCGGCGCCGAGCACGTCCACCACGGTCGCGATCGCGGACGGCGGGCTGTTCTCCCCCTGGTGGCCGGTGCGCCGCAGCCCCAGCCGCCGGGCCAGCGCGTAGGCGTCGGAGAAGCTCGCCGGGTCGACGCCCAGCTCGGTGGAGTCCATCCCGATGCCCAGGATCCGCTCGGCGCCCCGCGCCCCGCCCGACCGCAGCTCACCCACCTCCCGGACGAGCTGGAGCCCGGCGGCCGGCCCGTACGCGCGGTCGATGTCGGCGATGAGCATGGCCCGCGACCCGGTCTCCGCCTCGGCCGCCGCGATCCCCTCGTCCAGCCCCGCCACGATGTCGGCGAGCCGCTGCCCGGCCGCCAGATGCCGCGCCGGGGTGAAGAAGACCTCGGCGTACGCCCTCCCGTGCTCGGCGGCGTCCAGCACGCTCTCGTACGCCAGCCGCGCCCAGTCGCCCCGGTTCGCCAGGACCGACTGGACGAGCCAGAACACCGACAGGAACTCATCCAGCGAACCGTAGGAGTACAGCTCGGTCACCTCGGTGGCGGGCAGCGGGATCCCGTTGGCCTTGGCCAGGTCCACCACCGTCCCCGGACGCATCGTCCCCTCGACGTGGCAGTGCAGTTCCACCTTCGGCAGCCGTTCCAGCGCCTCGCCGAGTCCCGTTCCCATACCTCCCGATTGTGCAGCCGTCATGTTTCTTGCGGGCTAAAAGGCGATCCGCTCCGGTTAAAACCGCATCTAACGCCCTGTTCCCGGTAACCGAAACGGCGACGGAGGCCACGGATGGGATCCGACCTGGTCTGCTATCTCGCGCTCGACGACGAGGTGCTGCCCCTGTACGAGCGGATGGTCGAGGGAGGGTCGCGGTACGCGCTCAGGGCGGACGCCGACGGCCTTCCTCCCGGCTGGATCCTGCCGGCCCCCTGGCGGCTCGCCTACGACATGCCCCGCAGCGTGGTGTTCACCGAGCCGGTCCCCCGGGCCCTGGACGCCGCCTGGCACACCGCCGCGGGGGCGCCCGAAGACACCGACCCCCTGGGCGCCTTCACCGGCCTGGAACTCCAGGTCGCCTCTCTCCTCAGCCTGGCCGCGCCCTCGGGAATCGTCTACATCGAGGACTGCTCCTTCGGCGACCACCATTTCCACGAATACGCGGCCTTCTGCGCGGAAGGCCGTCTCGTGGCCGCCTCGGGAATCGGGCGGGGCCGCTCTTTCGAATTTCGAGACGGCCGGTACCAGGACGCCTCCCGGGCGATCTCGCCGATCGCGCACTGCGCCGGATTCCTCCATTCCGCTTTCACCGCGGCCGAGGACCACGGCGATTATCTGCCCGGTACCGCCGAACCGCTTCCCGGCCGCCCGGTCCAGCCGGCCGCGACCCGGCCCCCGCGCCTGGATCCGCGGGACCTGGCCGCCTGGGCCCCGGTGTTCCCGCTGCTCGCGACCCTGTGACCCCGGTCGCCTCAGATCCTCTCGGGACGGTAGGTGACCAGCGCCCAGATGATGACGATGTCCAGGATGAGGATGATGATCGACCACCACGGGTAGTAGGGGATGAAGAAGAACTGGGCGATCGCCTGGAGGATGACCAGCACGACGGCCGCCCAACGCGCCCATTCCTGGCCCAGCAGCAGCGCGATACCGACTATCGCGACCAGGATGCCGAGGATGAGATGGATCCAGCCCCATCCGACGGCGCTGAACTCGTATACGTAATTGGGCGTGACGACGAAGAACTCACGCTTCACGATGGCGGCGAGCCCGAGGAGGAATCCCCAGACCCCATTGATGATCGCGATGATAGCGACGAAGAGCACGAACCCCGTCGCCGTCGCCTGGCGTCCGTTCATACGGTCCTCCCTGTTCCGACCTCCCGATCTTCGGGATCTTCCCGGCACACCACCGCATGAAGGCGGCAGTCATGATCTTTTGCCGGATACTGGGGAGATATATGCGATACCTGTGAGCCGACCGGCAGTGACTGTTGTCACTGTGCTCCGCCGGTTTTCGGGGGTAGGGCGAATGACGTATCCCCATGAATCGAAAGGAGAGGACATGCCCACCAAGACCGGTGAAGATGTGGTCGATCTACTGCTGAAGCAGCATGAGGAGATCCGCTCCCTCCTCGACACCGTGGAGAAGAGCAGCGGAGAACGGCGCAAGGAGAAGTTCGACGAACTGCGCAGGCTCCTCGCCGTCCACGAGACCGCGGAGGAGGAGATCGTCCACCCCTATGCCCGGCGCAAGTTCGGCGGGGGCGAGACGGTCGGCGCTCTGCTGGAAGAGGAGCGCGAGGGCAAGGAGTATCTGAAGCGGCTGGAGCGGATGGACACCGGCTCGCGTGATTTCCTCCCGCTTTTCCGCGAACTGCGCTCCGCCATCGAAGCGCACGCCGCGCACGAGGAGCGCTCGGAGTTCCCGCAGCTGCGGATCAAGGGTTCCGGTGACGAACTCGACGGCATGGCCACGCTGGTCAAGGCCGCCGAGGCCGTCGCGCCCACCCACCCGCACCCGGGGGTGGAGGGCCAGGCCAAGAACCTCGCCCTCGGCCCGGTCGCCTCCGTCGTCGACCGCACCCGTGACGCCATCCACAAGGCACGCGGCTGAGCCGCCGTCGTGTCCGGACGGGTGGGGCGCCCGCGCCCTACCCGTCCTTCCGTTCGTAGAGGCCCCGCAGGTACGCGGCCTGCCCGGCGTGCTCAAGGTCGTCGTCGATGACGCTGATGAGCCTCACGGCCAGGGTGACCGGCGGGTCCCAGTTCTCATCGACGATCCGCGCCAACTCCTCCTCGGTGACGGCCTGGACGAAGTCCTCCGTCTGGGCGTGGACGGCGTCGTAGTAGCCGAGCAGCGTCTCGGCGTCCACCTTGACGGACGCGACCTGCTCGGGCG
>JAFACJ010000599.1 GCA_023425615.1 Actinomycetes bacterium | reverse complement strand
GAGTACCGCGACGCGAAGAACTTCCCCTGGACGACGGAGTACCTTCCCTCCAGCGAGGTGGAGATGAAGGTCGTCGTCGAGCAGCTGAAGAAGAAGTACCCGAACGGCGCGCAGGTCGCCCTGGCCGCCAACCAGACCGAGTCCGGACAGAGCTACGCCAACGCCTTCAAGAAGGCGGTCGAGGGGACGAACCTCAAGATCGTGAAGGAGGCGCCGCTCACCGACCCGAACGCCGCCGTCACCACGCTCAAGGAGTCGGGCGCCGAGATCCTGGTCGACGCGGGCGTCACCACCGACTGCCTCGCCCTCAGCATGGCCGTCGGCCGCTCCGGCTGGAAGCCCGAGACGTTCGTGCAGCCCGCCAACTGCGTGGACGGCAAGACGCTGTACGAGCCCGCGGGGCCCGCCGCCGACGGCCAGCAGGTCATGGTGTGGCTGAAGGACCCGGCCAACCCGCTGTACGCGCAGGACGAGGCGGTCAAGCAGTACCTCGCCGACACCAAGGCGCACGGCGTGAAGGCGCCGCTGAACAACTACACGGTCAACGGCTGGGCGATCGGCGACCTGATGGTCGACGCCTTCACCAAGGCCGCGGCCTCCGAGGACGGGCTGAGCCGCCTCGGCATCATCAAGGTCGCGCGCACCCAGACCTACTCCCCGCCCATGTTCATCGACGGCATCGACTGGAAGATGACGCCGGAGGCCTCCCTCGGCATCGGCGCGTTCCGGCCGTTCACCTGGAACGCGGCCAAGAAGGTGTTCGAGCCCTCGGGCGACGTCATCGACATCTCCGGCCGGTAGGCGTACAGACCAGGGCGCGGGCGGCGCGGCCCGCGCCCTTCCTTCCCCCACGACCGTAGGAGGACACACATGCAGCGCGGCCTGCACCCGGCCGAGCGGGTGGCGGACTACACCGCCCGCGGCTGGTGGAGCGATGAGACCATGGACGCCCTGTTCCGCGCCCGCGTCGCGGCCGATCCCGACCGGGAGGCCGTCGTCGACCCGGCGAACAAGGAGCCGCTGACCGGCACCCCGCCGCGGCGCCTGACCTGGCGCGACCTGGACGCCGAGGCCGACGGGCTCGCCGACGTCCTGCTCTTCCAGGGCATCGGCGCGGGCGACGTGGTCGGGGTCCAGCTCCCCAACACCATCGAGCTCGTCGTCGCCTATCTCGCCTGCTGGCGGATCGGCGCGGTCGTCTCGCCCCTGCCCGTCCAGTACCGGGAGCACGAGATCACCGAGCTGGGGAGGCTCGCCTCCTTCGCCGCGTTCCTCACCGGCACCCGCGCCGGCGACCGGCGGCCCGCCGCGGAGATCGCCGCGCTCCGTGACGCGCTGCCCGGCCTGCGCGTCATCCTCGCCTTCGGGCCGGACACGCCGGAAGGCGTCGTGCCGGTCTCCTACGCCGAGGGCGCGCGGGAGCGGGTGGCGGCGTACACCGCGGCGCACCCCGCCGACCCCAACGACTGCGTCACGATCTGCTGGACGTCCGGCACCGAGAGCACGCCCAAGGGCGTGCCGCGCACCCACTACGACTGGCTCGCCATGAGCTGGGCGACGGTGGACGCGCCACGGCTGACCGGCGACGACGTGCTGCTAAACCCGTTCCCGATGGTCAACATGGCGGGCATCAACGGCATGTTCCTGCCCTGGCTGCGGGTCGGCGGGCTCCTGGTGCAGCACCACCCGTTCGACCTGCCGACGTTCCTGCGCCAGATCGAGCGGGAGAAGGCCACGTACACCGTCGCGCCGCCGGCCCTGCTCGGCATGCTGCTGGCCCGCGAGGACCTGCTGGCCTCCACCGACCTGTCCTCGCTGCGGCTCATCGGCTCGGGCTCGGCTCCGCTGTCACCGCCGATGGTCCGCGGCTGGCAGGAGGAGCACGGCGTCGGCATCATCAACTTCTTCGGCTCCAACGAGGGCATCGCCCTGCTCACCGACCCGCACGACGTGCCCGACCCCGAGCAGCGCGCCCGGTACTTCCCCCGCTACGGGGCGCCGGGCGTGAAGTGGACGTCGCGGATCTCCGAGCAGGTCTCGGTACGCCTGGTCGACCCGGACACCGGCGCGGAGGTCACCGAGCCCGGCGTGCCGGGGGAACTGCGCCTCAAGGGCCCGATGGTCTTCCCCGGCTACCTGGGCGGCGACCGCCTCCCCAGCCCGTTCGACGAGGAGGGCTACCTCAAGACCGGCGACGTCTTCGCCATCGCCGGTGAGGACGGCAGGTTCCTGCACTACGTCGACCGCGTCAAGGACCTCGTCATCCGTGGCGGCATGAACATCGCCCCCGCCGAACTGGAGGGGCTGCTGGCGGCGCACCCCTCCGTCGCGGAGGTCGCCGTCGTGGGGTACCCCGACCCCGTCCTCGGCGAGCGCGTCTGCGCCGTCGTCGTCCCCCGGCCCGGCACCGCACCGGCGCTGGAGGACCTGGTCTCCTTCCTCAGGACCCGCAAGATCGCCTCCTACAAGCTCCCCGAACGGCTCGAACTGCGCGCCGAGCTGCCCCGCAACCCCGTGGGCAAGGTCCTCAAGCGCACGCTGCGCGAGGAGCTCGCGCGGGAGGAGAAGGACTAGGCGCGAAGGGCCCTCCCGCGCGGGAGGGCCCTTCGGGTCAGGTGAGACCGCGGAAGAAGGCGCGGAGGTCGGCGGTCAGCAGGCCGGGGGTCTCCAGGGCGGCGAAGTGGCCGCCGCGGGAGAACTCCGTCCAGCGCACCACGTGGTGGGCCTGGTCGGCCAGGGGGCGGATCGAGTGGTCGGTGGGGAAGACCGCCACCCCGGTCGGCACGGTCCCGCGCGGCCTGGGCGCCCACATCGCCGGGTCGTTGAACCGCTCGTAGTAGGTGTGGGCGGCGGAGCCCGCCGTGCCGGTGAACCAGTAGATGCTCACGTCGGCGAGGATGCGGTCGCGGTCGACGGCGTCCTCGGGCAGGGCCGCGGCGGGGTCGGTCCAGTCCTTGAACTTCTCCACGATCCAGGCGAGCTGCCCGGCGGGGCTGTCGTGCAGCGCCGCCGCGATGGTCTGCGGGCGGGTGCCCTGGAGCTGCATGTAGGCGCCGAGCTTCTCCTGCCACTCCTTCATGCCGGCGAGCCGCCCGCGCTCGGTGTCCGTCAGCGCCGCCATGACCGCCGGGTCCCCGGTGGGGAAGGTGAGCAGGCCGTTGACGTGGACGCCCAGGAGGGAGTCCGGCGCCAGGTGACCCATCAGCGGCGCGATGAACGCGCCGACGTCGCCGCCCTGCACGCCGTAGCGCCGGTAGCCGAGCCGGGACATCAGCTCCACCAGCGCCGCGGCGGTGCGCCCGTCGGTCCAGCCGGGTCCGGGCAGCGGGCCGGAGAAGCCGTAGCCGGGCAGCGACGGGATCACCAGGTGGAAGGCGTCGGCGGCCTCGCCGCCGTGCGCCACCGGATCGGTGAGCGGGCCGACGAGGTCGAGGAACTCCACGATCGAGCCTGGCCAGCCGTGCAGGAGCAGCAGCGGGGTGGCGCCGGGCTCGGCGGAGCGCACATGCGCGAAGTGGACGTTCGCGCCGTCGATCGCGGTGGTGTACTGCGGGAGCAGGTTGAGCGCCTCCTCCTGGGCGCGCCAGTCGAAGCCGTCGGCCCAGTGGGAGGCGAGATCGCGCAGGTAGCCGGTCGGCACGCCGCGCTCCCAGCCGGTGCCGGGCAGCTCGGGCGCCCAGCGGGTGCGGCGCAGCCGGTCCCGGAGGTCGTCGAGGTCGGCCTGCGGGATCCGGACGCGGTACGGGCTGAGCCGCACGGTGGTCTCCGTTGTCGTCATGCGCGGAAAGCTAACGGCCATTGGTGTCCGATCCTGGCACCGATGGCGCGCCACAATGATCCTCATGTGGGAAACCTCGGCCCGGCTGCTGCGCCTGCTCTCCCTCCTCCAGTCGCGCCCGGACTGGACCGGCGCCGAACTCGCCGCACGCCTGGGAGTCGGCCTGCGCACCGTGCGGCGCGACGTCGGACGGCTGCGCGGGCTCGGCTACCCCGTGGAGGCCACGCCGGGGGTGGCGGGCGGCTACCGGCTCGGGATCGGCGCCGCGCTGCCGCCCCTGCTGCTGGACGACGAGGAGGCGGTGGCCGTGGCGATCAGCCTGCGCACGGCGGCGACCGGCAGCGTCACCGGTCTGGAGGAGGCGGCGCTGCGCGCGCTGGCCAAGCTCCAGCAGGTGCTCCCCTCCCGGCTCCGCCACCGGGTGACCGCGTTCCAGGCCACCGTGCCGCTCGCCGGAGCCGCCCCCGAGGGCGTCGGCGCCGACCTGCTGACCGCGCTCGCCTCCGCCTGCCGGGAGCGGCGCCGGATCCGGCTGCGCCACCGGGGGCGCGAGGGGGAGTCGACGCGCGAGCTGGAGCCCTACCGGCTGGTGCACACCCCGCGCCGCTGGTACCTGCTGGCCTGGGACACCGCGAAGCAGGACTGGCGGACGTTCCGCGTCGACCGGATCATCCCGCCGCTCGGGCAGCCCGGTGCCCGCTTCACCCCGCGCCCGCTGCCGCGGGAGGACCCGGCCGCCTACGTCTCCCAGGCCATCAGCTCCGCGCCCTACGCCCACCGCGCCCGCATCCTCTTCCACGCCCCGCTGGAGGAGGTCGCCCCCCGCACCTCGCCCGCGGCGGGACGGCTGGAGGCGGTGGACGCCGGCACCTGCCTGTTCCACGCGGGCTCGGACTCGCTGCGGGAGATCGCCGTCCATGTCGCGGCCAAGGGCTTCGACTTCGAGGTGCTCGACCCGCCCGAACTCCGCACCGTGCTGCGCGAGATGGCAGACCTCCTGAACCGGGCGGCCGAGCCGGGAGGCATGCGATCAGTTGACGGCTCAAGTTAAAATAGGGGTATGGCCTCGATACTCGACCCGGACGTCCCCGCCGGCGCCTACGACGCTTTCCTGCCAGGCGCCCTGGAGCGCGCCCGCGCGCAGCGCGACTGGACGCCCGCCGACGGCCCGCTGCCCGCCCTGTACATCAGCCACGGCGCGCCGCCGCTCTTCGACGACGGACCCTGGATGGGCGAGCTCCTGGACTGGGCGCAGTCCCTGCCCAAGCCCAGGGCCGTCCTCATCGTCTCCGCCCACTGGGAGGCGCCGCGGCTGCTCCTGTCGGCGCCCGCGGCGGGAACCCCGCTGGTCTACGACTTCGGCGGCTTCCACCCCCGCTACTACACGATGACCTACGCCACCCCCGACGCCACCGCGCCGGCCCGCCGCGTCGCCGCGATGATGCCGGACGGCGACCCGGTGCACCAGCACCCCGCCCGCGGTCTCGACCACGGCGCGTGGGTGCCGCTGATGGCCATGTACCCGCTGGCCGACGTCCCGGTCCTGCAGCTCAGCATGCCCACCCGCGACCCGGCCCGGCTGCTGGAGCTGGGCGCGCGGCTGGCGCCGCTGCGCGAGGAGGGCGTCCTGGTCATCGGCTCGGGCTTCATGACGCACGGCCTGCCCTTCATCACCCGGCAGATGATCGCGGGCCAGGTGCCGCCCTGGTCGGCGGACTTCGACGCCTGGGCCTCCGACGCCCTGACCCGCGGCGACGTCGACGAACTCGCCGCCTACGCCACCCGCGCCCCCGGCATGCCCTACGCCCACCCCACGCCCGACCACTACCTCCCCCTGTTCGTCACCCTGGGCGCGGGAGGCAGCCCCGACGGCGGCGTCAAGACGGTCATCGACGGCTACATGATGGGCCTCTCCCGGCGCTCCTTCCAGACCACCTGACCGACGCCCCACCCCCTCCGGGCGCCGGCCGTCAGGTGAAGGCCGCGCGCCCGGGTGAGCCTCAGCGGGGCGGTGCCACCAGGCCCGCCTCGTAGGCGAGGATGACCAGGTGGACGCGGTCGCGGGCGTCGAGCTTGGTGAGCAGGCGTGCCACATGGGCCGGGGAACCGGGGGGAGAGAGCGCTCACCCTTTCAGACGACGCGACTTCCCTCGCGGGCTGACGAGCGGCCCGCTTCGTGCGGGGCCGTCCGCACGGCCGGGGGCGCCGCGCCGTCGCGGTCCGCCTGGATGGCGGCGCGCTGCTCCTGGAGGCGCCAGTGGCGGAGCGCCAGTTCCATCTCGAAGCGCCAGTCCGGGTCGTCCATGCGCTCGCCGAAGAGGTCCTCCAGCTTGCGCATCCGGTACCGGACGGTCTGCGGGTGCACGCGGAGCTGCTCGGCGACCTCCACCAGGGAGCAGCGGGAGCTGAGCCAGACCAGCAGTGTCTCCGAGAGGCGGTTGCGCCGCTCGGGGGTCAGGTCGGCGAAGAGCGCCTGCGCCTTGCGCATCAGGATCGGCAGGCACTCGTCGTTGCCCGCCACATGGAGGGTGGAGAGATGGTCGTCGCAGCGGATGTGCCCGTCGCCCCGCGGCAGCAGGCCCCTGCGCGCCAGGGAGAGCGCGTCGCGGGCGAGCCGCAGGGACAGGGGCGCCTCCTTGAGGTCGACGGTGGGGCCGAGGGCGTGCAGGACGGCGGAGAGCCCCCGGGCGAGCATGCGGTGCCGGCCGGGGAGGTCGGGCGAGGGGATGAGCAGGCAGGGGTCGGGCCGGTCGGCGTCGACCAGGACGTCGGTGTCGAGGGAGGGGAGGAGGCGCCTGAGCGTCCGGCGGCGTCCGTCGACGGCGACGCAGGCGACCTTCTCGGGGATCGGCCACGCGGCCTTGCGGGCGAGCGCGGGGATGAGGGGGAGGCTGATCTCGCCACCGGACATGAGCAGGCGTCCGAGCTGCTCCCTGCTCTCCTTGAGCGTGCTGTCGGGGTCGGATTCGAGGCCGCGGAAGATCTCCGTCGACTGCGCGGTGATGCTCTCCAGCTGGGCGAAGAGGCACTCGGCGAGGAAGTACATCTCATCCGGGGCGATCCCGGTCCTGCTCCCGGCCGAGGCGAGGTGCCGCCAGATGACGCGCGCCCCCACCTGGAAGGCGGTGTGGAGCGCGCCGAGGGTGCATCCTTCGGCGAACGCCCGTTTGATGAACGCGTCGTGCATCCGGGCGGCGCGGTCCACGATGCCGGACTCGCCGAGGGCCGCCCGCGCGATGGCCGTTTCGAGGATCTCGGCGATGTCGCTCTCGGTGTACCGGCCGCCGGCCTTGGCCAGGAGGCCGCCGATCTCGGGCACCTGGAGCTCGATCGCCTTGATCGCCTCCGTCACGAGCGCCGGCAGATCGGGGCGGATGGCGTCGGCCATCGTCAGCGTCGAGCCGGATGCCGCCGCTGCGCGGACCGGTGCAAGTTCGGGCATGGAGGTTCCTCGGTGCTCAGGTTCCGTGCCCCGCGGGCGCTTGCAGGAGCGGACCTCGTGCGATGAGGCCGGGGCTTTTGGGGGGTGGGTGACGGCTGCCTGGCGTCAACATGCTCGCACGGTGCCGAATCAGGGTCAAGGAAAATGCTGAGCACCTGCTCAGAATTCGGTGGCGCACCCGGCGCGTCCCCGCCGAAGGCGCGAGAAATCCCGGTTACTTCCCTGTTTCGGGCCTTGACCGGGTATGCCGAGTCGATCATTAATGGTCTGGCATCAGACCCTTTGCGGCAGAGGCCGCAACGTGGAGGCAGCCATGAGCAAGGCTCCCCTGTCCGATGACGAGCGGCGGCTGCACGAACTGGGCTACGCCCAGGAGCTCAGCCGCTCCATGTCCGGTTTCTCGAACTTCGCCGTCTCCTTCACCATCATCTCCGTCCTCACGGGATGCCTGACGTCCTACACGATCGGCCTCAAGGGCGGCGGCCCCGTCGTCATCACCTGGGGCTGGCTCATCGTCGGGGGGATGACCCTGCTCGTCGCGCTGGCGATGGCCGAGGTCTGCTCCAGCTACCCCACCGCGGGCGGCCTGTACTACTGGTCCGCCAAACTCGCCAAACGCAACCAGGCCGCGTGGTCGTGGTTCACCGGCTGGTTCAACTTCGTCGGCCAGGTCGCCGTCACCGCGGGCATCACCTACGGCTCGGCCACTTTCCTCAATGCCCTGCTGGACCTCCAGTTCGGCCTCGACGTCTCGCTGACCAACACCTTCATCCTCTTCGCCGTCCTGCTGGCCATCCACGCCACGCTCAACCAGTTCGGCGTGAAGATCGTCGCCCTGCTCAACGACGTGAGCGTGTGGTGGCACGTGGCGGGCGTCGCGATCGTCGTCGCGGTGCTGGCGTTCAAACCCGCCGAGCACCAGTCGGTCTCGTTCGTCTTCACCGAGTTCGCCAACGAGACGGGCTGGCAGTACGGCGCCTACGCCGCGCTCATCGGCCTGCTGCTGTCCCAGTACACGCTGACGGGCTACGACGCCTCCGCGCACATGACCGAGGAGACGCGCGGGGCAGCCATCGCCGGGCCGAAGGGCATCGTCAACTCGGTGCTCGTCTCGGTCGTCGCGGGCTGGATCCTGCTCCTCGGCGTCACCTTCGCCATCCAGGACTACGCCGACGCCGTCGACGGCGGCCCGACCGCCATCTTCCTGAGCGCCACCGGCGAGACCGTCGGCAAGCTGCTCATCGTCGTCTGCTTCGGCGCGCAGTTCTTCTGCGGCATGGCCTCGGTGACGGCCAACTCCCGCATGATCTACGCCTTCTCGCGGGACGGCGCCCTGCCGTTCTCCGAGACCTGGCACAGGATCAACCACCGGACGCGGACGCCGACCAACGCCATCTGGCTGGCCGCGGCCGGCGCGTTCGTGCTCACCCTCCCGGCCCTGTGGAACCTGACGGCGTACTTCGCGGTCACGTCCATCGCCGTCATCGGCCTGTACGTCGCCTACGTCATCCCGACGTTCCTGCGGCTGCGGCAGGGCGCGGAGTTCCAGGCGGGCCCCTGGACCCTCGGGAAGTGGAGCCGTCCGGTGGGCGCCATCGCGGTGGTCTGGGTGGCCTTCATCGCGATCCTGTTCATGCTCCCCCCGGCCAGCCCGGTCACCGTCGACACCTTCAACTACGCGCCCGTCGCCTTCGCCGTCGTCCTCGGCGGCGCCGCCCTGGGGTGGGGGGTCGCGGCCCGCAAGTGGTTCACCGGCCCGAAGGTGCAGGGCACGGCCGAGGAACTCGCCGCGATCGAAGAGGACCTGAGGTCGGTTTGACACTGGAAGAGCTGGCCGTCGCCGCGGAAGGCGGCAGGATCGACACCGTCGTCCTGGCGTTCACCGACATGCAGGGACGGCTCCAAGGAAAGCGCCTGTCGTCCCGCTACTTCCTGGAGGAGGTGGCGGGACACGGCTCCGAGGGCTGCAACTACCTGCTGGCCGTGGACGTGGAGATGAACACGGTCGACGGGTACGCGATGTCCTCCTGGGAGCGCGGGTACGGCGACTTCGTCCTCAAGCCCGACCTGTCCACGCTGCGGCAGGTGCCGTGGCAGGAGGGGACGGCGCTGGTCCTGGCGGACCTGGCGTGGGAGGACGGGAGCGAGGTCGTCGCCTCGCCCCGGCAGATCCTGCGCCGCCAGCTGGACCGGCTGGCGGCACGGGGCTGGCGGGCGTACGTCGGCACGGAGCTGGAGTT
Source organism: Actinomycetes bacterium (assembly GCA_023425615.1). Taxonomy (GTDB): domain Bacteria; phylum Actinomycetota; class Actinomycetes; order Streptosporangiales; family Streptosporangiaceae; genus Actinocorallia. Next base: position 1,111 of record JAFACJ010000599.1, on the reverse strand, counting down.
CATCGTCTACGCCGACACCTACGAGGCGGCCTGGGCCCGCCGGTACCGCGACCTCACCCCCGCCAACCACTACAACGTCGACTACTCGCTGCTCGGCGGGGCCAAGGTCGAGCCGCTGCTGCGCCGGATCCGCGCCGGGATGACCGGCGCGGGGATGTACGTGGAGTCGGCGAAGGGCGAGTGCAACCTCGGCCAGCACGAGATCGCGTTCCGCTACGCCGAGGCCCTCACCACCTGCGACAACCACACCCTCTACAAGACCGGCGCCAAGGAGATCGCCGCCCAGGAGGGGATGTCCCTCACGTTCATGGCCAAGCCGAACGAACGCGAGGGCAACTCCTGCCACATCCACATCTCCCTGCGCGACGAGTACGGCGTCCCGATCATGGCGGGGGACGGTCCGTACGGGCTGTCGGAGATCGGCGAGCGCTTCATCGCCGGGCAGCTGGCCTGCCTGCGCGACCTGACCCTCCTCTACGCCCCGAACATCAACTCCTACAAGCGCTTCCAGCCCGGCTCGTTCGCCCCTACCGCCGTGAAGTGGGGTCTGGACAACCGGACGTGCGCGCTGCGCCTCGTCGGCGCCGGACCGTCTCTGCGGGTGGAGAACCGGGTACCCGGCGGAGACGTCAACCCCTACCTCGCCGTCGCCGCGCTCATCGCGGCCGGGCTGCACGGCATCGACGAGGAACTGGAGTTGGAGGACCCCTACGCGGGTAACGCCTATGCCAGCGGCGCGCCCACCGTCGTCCGGACGCTCCGGGACGCCGCCGCCGACTGGGCGGCCAGCCCCGTCGCGGTGGGGATGTTCGGCCGCGAGGTCGTCGAGCACTACGCCAACTACGCGCGTGTCGAACTCGACGCCTACGACCGCGCCATCACCGACTGGGAACTCATCAGAGGCTTCGAAAGGCTGTAGATGCGGGTGCTCAACCCGGCGACCGAAGAGGTCGTCGCGACCGTCGGCGCCGCCTCCGCCGAGGAGGTGGACGCGGCGGTCGCCAGGGCCGCCGCGGCGTTCCCGGGATGGCGGGCCGTCGCGCCCGGCGACCGGGCGCGGATGCTGCGGGCCTTCGCCGAGAGGATCGACGCGCACGGCGAGGAACTGGCG
>JAFACJ010001175.1 GCA_023425615.1 Actinomycetes bacterium | reverse complement strand
TGAAGTACGTGCCCGTCGCCCTGGCCGCCGGGGTGTGCCCCGACAACGTCGGCGCCTTCTACAACCAGCAGTACCGCTGGTGCATGGGCTCCATGAGCCTGCTGACCAGCCGCAAGTTCTGGGCGACCAAGATGCGTTTCGTCTCCCGGATGTCGTACTTCTCGGGCTTCTTCTACTACGGCCACACCGCGCTGTTCACCGTCGTCGGACCGCTGCTGCCCATCGTCATGCTCGCGATCGCCCCCGAGCTGTTCGACTTCCACCACATGGTGTGGCTGCTGCCCAGCATCGTCCACGGCACGATCGTCTTCCCGATGTGGCACCGCTGCGCCTACCGGGTGGAGGCGTGGGCCGTGCGGATCCTCTACGGCTGGGCGCACTTCTTCGCCATCACCGACCTGGTGCGCGGCCGGAAGATGGGCTGGCAGCCGACCGGAGGCGGCAAGGCCAAGAAGAACAGGACACGGCGGCTGTGGATCGGGCTCATCGGCTGGAGCCTGTCCACGTCCCTGCTGTGGGTGGGCCTCGGCGTCTGGCGCTCCATCGAACTGGGCCCCACCGACTTCGCCCTGGTCCTGGGCGCCGGCATCCTCCACCTGGGCGTCGTCGGCCGCGCCGTCCTCACCCCGCGGGCCGCGGCACGGTGAGGGACCCCGTGCTCACCCTGCAGGATCCGCCGCGCCGGTACGTCCTGCCCGAGACCCCGATGCTCGCCTGGTCGCCCGAGGACGGCAGGCGCCGCAGGATCGTCGGGCGGCTGGCGCTGTGCGCGATCCTCGCCCTCCAGGCCGCGCTGACGCTGCGTCTCGGCAACACCGCCTTCCAGGACGAGGCCCTCTACATCTACGTCGGCCACCTGGTCTGGGACGGCGCCCCGCTCGCCCCCTACGCCGCCTACTTCTCCGGCGCCCCCTACCTGTATCCGGCCCTGGTGGCGCCGTTCGACTCCGCCTTCGGGCTGGAGGGCGCCCGGCTGCTCAGCCTCCTGCTGATGCTCGGCGTCACGGTGTTCGCCTACTCCATCACCCGCAGGCTGTTCGGGCTGCGGTCGGCGCTGCTGGCCGCCGCCTGCTACGCGGTGGTCGAGTCGACGCCCGTCCTGGGACGGCTGGCGACCTACGACGCGCTGTCGGTGTTCCTGATCGCCTTCGCGTTCTGGGCCGTCGTGCGCTTCGCCCACCGGGCCGCGGTCGCCGTGCCCGCGGCCGCCGCGCTCTGCGTCCTGGCGTTCGCCGTCAAGTACGCCTCGGGCATCTTCCTGCCCTCGGTCGCGGCCGTGGCCTTCGCCGTCGCACTGCCCCGCTCCGGAGCGCTCCGGGCGCTGGGGCGCGGCGCCGCCCTTGCCGCGCTCACCGGCCTCGGCATCGGCGCCTTCGTCCTCTTCGGCGGGATCTCCGAGGGGCTGCGGTTCACCACGACCTCCCGCGACGCCGGCCTCGACTCCCCCGCCGAGGTGCTGCGGATCGCCGCGGAGTACGGCGGGATCTACCTGCTGATCGCGCTGTTCGGCGCGGTCATGTTCTGGCGCGGCGCGGACCTGCGCGAGGTCCCCGGCAGAAGCCACGACGGGCCGGGCCGCGGGGCGCGGCTGCTGCTGTGCGCCGTCCTCCTCGGCACCGCCCTGCTGGCCCCGCTCTACCAGGCGCACCTGCACACGATCGTCGCCCTGCACAAGCACCTGGGGTACGGGCTGCTGTTCGCCGCCCCGCTGGTCGGCTTCGGCATGTCGCGGCTGCTGGGCGCGCACTTCCGCAGCCCGCAGTTCCCCATCGCCGCGTGGCTCGCCCTGTTCGTCTTCGGCTACGCCCACGCCCAGGGCGTCTTCGCCTCCTGGCCCGACTCCGGCAACCTGGTCAAGTACCTGCGGACCGAGGTGACCCCCCAGGGGCGCTACCTCAGCGCCGTCCCGCAGGTGCCCATCTACTACCTGGGGCTTGACCGCACCTCCCCCGAGCAGTGGACCAGCACCTACGGCTTCACCGACCTGAAGGCGGTGAAGGACGGGAAGTTCGACCTCATCGTCCTGGACACGATGGTCACCCCCGACGTCAACACCGAGATCCAGCGGGTGATCCAGGAGAGCGACCGCTACCGGCCGCGGGCCAAGCTGAAGTACGACTACGGGCCGATCAAGGGCAGCTACCGGATCTGGGTGAAGACCAAGTGAGACGACGCCTGACCGCGCTGGCCGCCGCCTGCCTGCTGCTCACCGGCTGCACCGAGTTCGACAAGGCGCCCTCCCCCGGCGAGCCGAAGCCCAAGCCGATCGTCCCCTACGACGTCTATCCGCTGCTGAAGCCGGCGAAGAAGTACCTCGGCGTCGCCTACGACGGCGCGGGCCGCACCGACAAGCCGCTGAAGACCTTCGAGAAGCAGATCGGCAAGCGGCCGAACCTCGTCCCCCTGTACGCCGACTTCGACGACGAGTACCCCGTCGACAAGGTGCGGAGCCTGTGGAGCTCCGGCGTCCTGCCCATGATCGTCTGGGAGCCGTACAAGTCCTCGCTCCAGGACATCGGCGCGGGAGTCAGGGACCGGCACATCACCCGGTTCGCGGTCACCGCCCGCGACCTCGGCATCCCGATCGTGCTGAACTTCGCGCACGAGATGAACGGCGGCTGGTACCCGTGGGGCACCAAGAAGGCGCAGCCGGCCGACTTCCTCAAGGCCTACCGGCACGTCCACGACGTCTTCACCGATCTGGGCGCCACCAACGTCATCTGGGTCTGGAGCCCCAACGTCCTGATCAACAACAGCATGAAGCTCGACCCGTACTGGGTCGGCGACGCCTACGCCGACTGGGTGGGCCCCATCGGCTACTTCGAGTGGAGCAACGACTCGCGCAGCTTCGAGGAGCTGTTCGGGCCGCCGCTGAGGGCGATGCGCCGGTTCACCCGCAAGCCCGTCCTCCTGCCCGAGACCGCCGCCCCGGCGAACGCCAACAAGCCCGCCCACATCACCGACCTGTACCGGGAGGTCGCCGCCCGGAAGGACATCGTCGGCGTGGTCTGGTTCAACATCAAGAAGGAGCGCGACTGGCGGGTCGGGTCCGACCCCGCCTCGCTGGCGGCCTTCCGCAAGGCGGTCTCCCGGCCGAAGTTCGGCTTCGACCCGCGCTCGGCCTCCTGACGCCGGCCTTCAGGAGGCCGCGGCCAGATAGCCCGCCACATAGGCGTCGGCGACCTGGCCGATGACCGCGTCGTCCGGCAGGAAGGACGGGTGGTGCAGGCCCGGCGCCGAGGTGTCGCCGCCGGTGCCGACGAAGAGCATGAGGCCGCGCGTCCGGTGGCAGTAGTGGGAGAAGTCGTCGGCGCCGTAGGAGCGGAACGAGCCGTCGACCCCGATGCCCGCCCCGGCCAGGACCTCCGCCGCGCGGGCGGCGAGCACGGCGTCGTTGCTCAGGACCGGCTCCAGGCCGTGGATGCGGGTCGTGGCGGTGCAGCCGAACGCGGCGGCGGTGTGCGCGGCGGTCTCGGCGATGATCCGCGCGGCCTCGGCGCGGTCCTCGTCGCGCATGACCCGGACGGTGCCGCGTGCCGTCGCGGTGTCGGGGACGACGTTGGCGGCGGTGCCCCCGCCGATCTGCCCGACCGTGCAGGACGCGCCGAGGACGGGGTCGAACCGGCGGGAGGCCAGGTGCTGGAGTGCGACGACGACCTGGCAGAGGGCGAGGACGGGGTCGCGGGTCAGATGGGGGTAGCCCGCGTGGCCGCCCCGTCCGGTCACGGTGATCTCGAACTCGTCGGCGGCGGCGTTGACCGGGCCGGGGGTGGCGCCCACGATCCCGGCGGGCAGCCGCGGCTGCACATGGGCGCCGATCACCGCCAGGGCGCCCTCCAGGACGCCGGACTCCACGACGTCACGCGCGCCCGAGGGGTGTGTCTCCTCGCGGGGCTGGAGCAGGGCGAGGATCGGCACGTCGAGGCCGAGACCGGCGGCGGCGCGGCAGACGGCGGCCAGCGCGGCCAGATGGACGT
>JAFACJ010001167.1 GCA_023425615.1 Actinomycetes bacterium | reverse complement strand
GTCGCGGGTGGCCAGGAAGTACTGCCGCGCCTCCGGCTCCACGTCCCGGGTCTCCAGCAGCAGCATCTGGCCGATCCGCAGGAAGGCCGGCGCGTCCTGCAAGGAGCGCACCGAGCGCGAGAGGATCGCGCGCAGCCCCTCGGCCAGCGGGCGCCCGTCGCGCGGGTCGGGCTCCCAGCGCGGCTGGCTGGCGATCCACTGCTCGAAGCCGTGCCGGATGACCTCGGCGATCAGATGGTCCTTGTCCCGGAAGAACCAGTAGATGGAGCTGGCCGGAAGGCCGGACCGCTTGGTGACCTTCGAGATCGTGGTGCCCTCGTAGCCGCTCTCCGAGGCGATCTCGGCGGCGGCCCGCAGGATCCGGACGCGCGAGATCTCGCGCTCCGCGGAATGCGGGTCGGGGGTCTGCACGGCGCTCATTCCTTCTCCTCCAGCCAGGTCAGCGCCTGCCGGTGCACGCCGGCGGCGATCAGGTCGACCAGCCGGTCGAGGTTCCAGCCGGGTCCCGAGCGGACGCCGAGGTAGAGCCCGTCCATGACGGTGAGGTGGAAGCGCGCCATCCGCTCGGCGACCTGGCGCAGGTGCGCGGGGTCCCCGGCGGGGAGCACCTGCTCCCACCACTCCTGGATCGCGGCCTTCGTCTCGGCGCGGACCTCCAGGTAGCGGCGGCGCGCGGCCGGCTCCTGCTGCCTGCTCAGGAGGCCGAGCATGAGGCCGAGGCGCCAGAACTCGGGGCTGTCGACGATGGCGCGCGACGCGCGCTGCAACCGGTCGCGGATCTCCTCGGCCAGGTCGGCGCCGCCGATGCGGCCCTCCCAGGTCGGGGCGGTCTCGCGCCACTTGCGGTAACTGTACTCGAGCGTCTCGGCGAGCAGTTCGTTCTTGTTGCGGAAGTGCCAGTAGACCGAGCTGGGGGGCAGCCCGGTGGCCTTGGTGACCAGGGCGATCGACGTGCCGTCGTACCCCCGCTCCGAGGCGATGGCGAGGGTCGCCTCCAGGATCCGCAACCTCGATTCCTCGCCCTGCTGGTGGCGTCGCGCCGTCTTCCTCATCCGCACATACTCCTCTGGCCGCCGTCGACCCGCAGAAACTCTGCCCCATGGGGGCTTGTGTCAGTCGTCACATTATGGGTACCGTCACACCGTGTCTCTGTAGCGATCGTTCCAATCACCGTAGTGATCAATACAGATCGTTCGTGACTCGATGGGTTCCTGTCAACGCATCGGCGTTGGTCAGCGAAACGGAGAAGAAAAACATGCCCACCCCTTGCAACACCCTCTTCCGGCGACGGCTCATCGCCCCCCTCCTCGCCGCCGCGACCGCCCTCACCCTGGCGGCCTGCGGGTCGGGCGAACCCGGCGTCAACACCGCGGACGCCGAGAGCCAGGCCGCCGACCTGGTGAAGATCCTCGGTCTCAAGGACGGGACCGACCTCGGAGCCGAGGTCCGGTTCAAGCTGGGCGCGGCACTCACCCTCTCGGGTCCGTCCGCTGCCAACGGCGAGTCGATGCAGAAGGCCATCGAGCTCGGCATCGAGCAGATCAAGGCGGCCGGCGGGCCCGCCATCGAGCTCAAGGTGAAGGACATCAAGGGCCCCGACCCGGTCGCCGCCAAGCAGGCGGCGTCGGAGCTCGCCTCCGAGGGCGTCCCCGCGAAGATCACCTCGATGGGCGACGGCCTCGGCGCGATGCTCGCCGACACCGACAAGGACAAGATCCTCAGCCTGGACGGCGTGGGCGGCGCCCAGGTCTTCACCAAGGGTACGCAGTACTTCTACGGCACCCGCGAGGTCGCGCCGTCCGACGCGGCGCCCGGCGCCCTGGAGTGGTTCAAGAAGGCGCACCCCGAAGGCAGGACCGTCGGCCTCGTCGGCGTCGACCTCGGCCCGCTCAACCAGGCCATCCAGGCCGACATGAAGGCGAAGATCGAAGCCTCAGGACTCACCTTCAACGGCCTGTGGGAGACCATCACGCCGTCCTCGCAGGACTACGCGAACATGATCGCCAAGGTCAAGAAGAACGAGCCCGACCTGCTCTGGGTCGCCTTCTGCGGCGCCGCCCCCGGCGCGTTCACCGCCCAGGCCAAGGCCGCCGGCGTCGGCAGCGAGCTGGTCGGCATCGAGTTCACCCAGGAGGCGGTCAAGGCGTCCAAGGGCGTGTTCGAGTCCGACGGCTTCAAGTTCGCCATGGACTACTTCGACGCCACCGCGCCGGCCAACCCGCTGGCGAAGCTCTTCGTCGAGGCGTACGAGAAGGCGTACGGCGCCAAGCCCGACTTCTACGCCGCCAACGCCTATGAGGAGACCCTCATGGCGTGGGACCTGATCCGCCGCGTCACCGCCGACGGCGGCGCCCCGAACGACCGCGCCCAGCTCAAGGCCGCGCTGGAGAAGGACCCGAAGTTCGCCTCCGTCTACGGCGGCGACGACTCCACCGTCGGCTCCCTGGAGATCGACCTGAAGACGCACGGCGTCTCGCGCCGTCCGATGGGCGTCTTCGAGTACAAGGGCGGCAAGGTCACCCCGCTGGCCACCTACGACGTCAACGGTCAGGACTTCCGGCCGGCGAACTGAACGGCGTTCGACATCAGGGGGACGGCCCGTGCGGGCCGTCCCCCATCCCTCGATTCCGGAGGATCCATGCATGACCTGCTAGACGCCGATCTCTGGCAGCTGACCGCCAACGGCCTCATCCGCGGCGCCTTCTACGCCGCGCTCGGCGCGGGGTTGGCTCTCGTCATCGGTGTCACCACCCGTTTCCACTTCGCCTACGCGCTCACCTACACCGTCGCCCCCTATGCCGCCTACTGGGTCATGGACGC
>JAFACJ010001109.1 GCA_023425615.1 Actinomycetes bacterium | reverse complement strand
CCTTCCCCTACGAGCCCGGCGCCGAAGACGCCTCCCGCGACCGCCAGGACGGCATCGCCGCGGCGCTCGCCCCGCACATCAGCGGACGCAAACCCCTCTCCTTCCTGCGGGACGGCGAACACGTCTCGGCGGCCTTCCCCACGGGCACGCTGTCCCGGCTGCGCGCGCTCAAGCGGCGCCACGACCCGCACGACGTCTTCCGCGCCTGCCATCCGGTGCTCGCACCCATGGACCCGGAGCGGGCGAAGGTGGTCGAATGACCACTGACCCTCACTCGCTGGAGACTGCATGCGCCTCCTCCCGATCGCCGTCCTCGTCCTGGCCGTGGGTTGCAGCAGCACCGACGAGCCCCCCGTGAACCGGCCGTCCCCGGGGGCGACGGCGCCCGCCCCCACCGGTTCCGCCCCCGCGTCCGGCACCCAGGCGCTGGCCGCGGTCGACGTGGACGCGACGGTGAAGGCGCGCCTTGAGGTCGTGGGACTCAACCGCTACGGAAGCGGATACGTCCTCGCGCAGCTCCGCGTCACGAACAAGGACGCCAAGGACTTCGACCCGCTCAACCACCTGGCCGACGACACCGACGCCACGCCCGACATGAACCGCGCAGGCGGCATCTTCCTCCTCGACACGGCGGCGCGGCGGATCGTGAAACCGCTGCAGACCGACGGCGGATGCGTGTGCAGCACCGAGGAAGACCCGCTGGCCTCGTTCCTCAAGCCGGGCGAGCAGAAGACGTTCTTCGCGGTGCTGCCCGCCCCTTCCGGCGGCGCCAGGACCGCGACCCTGCTCACCCCGATCTCGGCACCGCTCATCGATGTACCCATCAGCGACGCGCCGCCGTCCGGCCAGTTCCCCCAGCCCGTCGGCGAGACCGTCTCCTACCCGGTGGACGCCCACTCCGAGGACCAGGACAGCGAACTGCGCGACGACGGCAGGACCGTCGAGGTCAGCCTCTCGGCCGACGTCCTGTTCGCCACCGGCTCCCACACCCTCTCCCCCGCCGCCGACGCCCTGCTGAGGAAGACGGCGGCCCGTATCTCCGGCGGCACCGTCAAGGTCGAGGGCCACGCCGACTCCACCGGCAACGCCGCGATCAACGACCCGCTGTCCCGCCGCCGCGCCGAGTCCGTCGCCCAGCGGCTGAAGGCGCTCGTCCCCAAGGCCACGTACCAGACCGCGGGCTACGGCGCCTCCCGCCCCCTGTACGCCAACACCACGCCCGAGGGCCGCCGCCGCAACCGCAGGGTGACCATCACCTTCACCAAGGCGCCGACGCTCACCGCCGCACCCACGGCTCCCCCCGCCCAGACCACCGCCGCCGCGTCGGGCTTCACCGTCGCCCCCGACCCGCTGCGCCCCCTGGGCTCGGGCCTGTCCCTGCTCACCTACTCCCTGACGAACGACGGCCCGTCAGAGGTCTCCTTCCGGCGCCTCACCGATGACACCGAACGCACCTGGCTGCGCTTCCGCTTCTGGGCCGCCGCCAACGCCAAGCTCCGCGACGGCGACCGCCTCCTGCCTCCCGCCCGCTACCTCCTGGGCGGCGGCGGCTTCGACCAGCTCTGCCTGTGCACCAAGACCTCCGGCATCTCCCTGGGCGCCGACCAGTTCGCCCCCGGCCAGACCAAGCACTTCTGGGCCGTCGTCCAGTCCCCCTCGGGCCCCGTCACCGCCGAGATAGCCGACCTCCCCGCCGTCCACGTCCCCGAGTGACACCGGATCACTTCCAGGGGCACCACTTGTCGGTGGGGATCTTCAGTCCGAAGGGGTCGGGGAGGACGATGGCCTCGCCGAAGGACCAGGTCTGCTTGTCCAGGTAGGCGCCGGCGGCTGCGTCGGGGATGGTGTAGAGGACCGCGTGGGCGGCTTCCGGGTGCCGGTCGATCAGCAGGTAGTACGGGATCTCCGCACGGGCGTATCCCGTCCACTTGGTGGTTTCTTCGCGCATCGGCGGACGATCCCGCCAGAAGTTCCTCGGCGAAGTCACCTCCACGACCATCTCGACCTCGTCCGCCCCCAGGCACTGCGGTGCCGTCTTCCACGCCCCTTCGAGGACATCGGCCGCTGCGACTATGAGGTCGGGCTCGTATCCGTGCTCCTGGGAGACGAAGTTGATCTGGATGTCGAACCTCGCCTCCCACGGGAAGTCGGGAATCCGGTCTCCGGCCCTGCCGAACGCACGGACGAGTTCCCCAAGGATGGAGCTGTGCCGGAAATCCGGCGCCGGTGACATCACGACTTCCTCCCCGATCACCTCGACGCGGGCCCCCTCGGGCGCGCTGACCGCGTCGGCCAGTTCTCCGCGCGCGAACAGGGCATGAGGCGTGTCCGGGAGGTCGATGAAGCGAAAGGCGGTAAAAGGAACCGTGACCACTTTGGGTGCCTCCTCGTTCACGTTCTGCTCCCGGAGATCGTAGGGAAGGAATCACCCCCAGCGTACGTAGTTTCCCGATTCCGGAAAGTAAAGTCCTGAGTTCTCGCGGTCAGCCCTTGACGTAGGGCCGGCCGTCGGCGGCGGGGGCGCGGACGTGGCCGACGAGCCCTGCCACGGCGAAGATGGTGGCCAGGTAGGGGAGCATCGACAGGAACGAGGTGGGGAGGGGCGTCTGCAGCGGCTGGACGGCGGTGGACAGGCCGCCGGCGAAGCCGAACAGGAGCGCCGCCCACAGGGCGCCCAGGGGCGACCAG
>JAFACJ010001084.1 GCA_023425615.1 Actinomycetes bacterium | reverse complement strand
CGCCAGCGCGGTGAGCAGGGCGCGGGGCTCGGGCTGGCGGTCGCGCAGGACCGGGGCGGCGGCGTCGGCCAGCGGGGCCAGCACCGGGTGCGGGCCCAGCTCCAGGCACGCGGTGACGTGCTGGTCCGCCAGCGCCCTGACGCCGTCGTGGAAGCGGACGGCCTGGCGGACGTGCGCCGTCCAGTAGTCGGCAGTGGTGAGGTCGCCGGGTCCGGCAGGACGGCCTGTCACGTTGGAGACGACGGGGATCCGCGGCGGCCGGTAGCCGAGCCGGGACGCGACGGCGTGGAACTCCGCCAGCATCGGCTCCATCAGCGGTGAGTGGAAGGCGTGGCTGACCTTCAGCCGGGTGGTCCTGCGGCCCCGCCGTCTGAAGGCCGCCGCCAGCGCGAGGACCGCCTCGGCCTCACCGGACACCACGGTCGCGCGGGGCCCGTTGAGGGCGGCGATGGCGACCCCGTCCGTCAGGAGGGCGCGCACCTCCTCCTCGCCCGCCTGGACGGCGGCCATCGCGCCGCCCTCCGGCAGCGCCTGCATCAGCCGGGCGCGGGCGGTCACCAGGGCGGCCGCGTCGGTCAGGTCGAGCACTCCGGCGACGTGCGCGGCGGCCAGTTCGCCGATGGAGTGGCCGAGCAGCACGTGCGGGCGCAGGCCGTGGTGCTCCAGCAGCCGGAAGAGCGCGGTCTCCAGCGCGAACAGCGCGGTCTGCGCGTGCTCGGTGCGGTCCAGCAGGGCAGGGTCGCCGCCCCACATGACCTCGCGCAAGGGCCGGTCCAGATGCTCGTCGAGCGCGGCGCAGACCTCGTCCAGGGCCAGGGCGAAGACGGGCTCCGCGGCGTACAGGCCGCGCCCCATGCCGGGGCGCTGGCTGCCCTGCCCGGAGAACAGGAACGCGAGCCTGCCCGGGACGGCGGCGCCGCGCAGCCCCGCCGGACGGCCCGCGGCCAGTTCGCGGAGCCCGTGGCGGATCTCCGCGGGGTCAGCGCCGATCAGCGCGGCACGGTGCTCGTGGTGGGCGCGGCCGGTGGCCAGGGCACGGGCGACGGCGGCGGGTTCGGCCTCGGGACGGGCGTCGAGGTGGTCGGCCAGGAGCCGCGCCTGATCCCGCAGCGCGCTCTCGGTCCTGGCCGACAGCAGCCAGGGCAGCGCCCCGGCGGTGCCGTCCCGGACGGGGGGCTCCGGGGCTTGTGGCGCCTGTTCCAGGATGACGTGTGCGTTGGTGCCGCTGATGCCGAAGGAGGAGACCGCGGCGCGTCGGGGGTGGTCGGTCTCGGGCCAGGGGGTGGTTTCGGTGAGGAGCCGTACGGCCCCGGAGTCCCAGTCGACATGAGGTGTGGGTTCGTCCACGTGCAGGGTTCGGGGGAGTTCGCGGTGTGCGAGCGCCTCGATCATTTTGATGACGCCTGCGATTCCGGCGGCGGCTTGGGTGTGGCCGATGTTGGATTTGATGGAGCCGAGCCAGAGGGGCTGTTCGGGGGGTCGGTTCTGTCCGTAGGTGGCTAGGAGGGCTTGGGCTTCGATGGGGTCGCCGAGGGTGGTGCCGGTGCCGTGGGCTTCGACGGTGTCGATCTCGTGCGGAGCCAGTCCGGCGTCGGTGAGGGCGGCGCGGATGACGCGTTGCTGGGAGGGTCCGTTGGGTGCGGTGAGTCCGTTGCTGGCGCCGTCCTGGTTGACGGCAGAACCGCGGATCACGGCGAGGATCTCATGCCCGTTGCGCCGGGCGTCCGACAGCCGCTCCAGTAGCAGCAGGCCCGCCCCCTCGGCGAAACCCGCGCCGTCGGCGGCGGCTGCGAACGACTTGCACCGGCCGTCGGGGGCCAGGCCCCGCTGACGGCTGAACTCCACGAACAGGGCGGGGGTGGCCATCACCGTGGCCCCGCCCGCCAGCGCCAGATCGCATTCGCCCGCGCGCAGCGACCGCGCGGCCAGGTGGAGGGCGACCAGGGAGGAGGAGCAGGCCGTGTCGACGGTGATGGCGGGCCCCTCGAACCCGAAGGTGTAGGAGATCCTGCCGGAGGCGACGCTGGGGGCGCTGCCGTTGCCCAGGAGACCTTCGAACCGCCCGGCGCCCTCGGCCATCAGCCGCGCCCCGTACTCGCCGTACATGATCCCGACGAAGACGCCGGTGTCCGTGCCCCGGAGCGTCCGGGGATCGACGCCCCCGCGCTCCAGGGTCTCCCAGGCGACCTCCAGCAGCAGGCGCTGCTGCGGGTCGACGGCCAGCGCCTCGCGCGGGCTGATGCCGAAGAACTCGGCGTCGAAGTCGGCGGCGTCGTAGAGGAAGCCGCCTTCCCGCGCGTAGGCGGTGCCGGGCCGGTCGGGGTCGGGATCGTAGAGGTCGGGCCAGCCGCGGTCGGTGGGGAAGGGCGCCACCGCGTCGTGCCCCCCGGCCACCAGCCGCCAGAGGTCTTCGGGCGACCGGACGCCGCCGGGGTAGCGGCAGCCCGCCGCGACCACGGCGACCGGCTCCGCGCGGTTCGCCTCCAGTTCGGCCAGCCGCTGCCGGGTCTGGTGCAGATCGGCCGTCACCCACTTCAGGTAGTCGACCAGCTTGTCCTGATCGGTCATGTGCGCCCCAGTTCCCTGTCGATGAAATCGAGGACCTCTTGCGTGGTCGCGGCCTGGATCCGGTCGGCCAC
>JAFACJ010000985.1 GCA_023425615.1 Actinomycetes bacterium | reverse complement strand
CTCGCCTCGTTCGGCATCGTGCGCTCCCCCGACGTGCAGAAGCACAACGCACGGGTCGCCGTGCGCCTCTTCCTGCGCGCCCTGCGCCCCGGCTGACCGCCGGGCGCCCGGCTACAGGTCGGCGGGGGAGGACAGACGTCCGGTGACGGCGGTCGCCGCCGCCACCGCGGGGGAGACCAGGTGGGTGCGCCCGCCCCTGCCCTGGCGGCCCTCGAAGTTGCGGTTGGACGTCGAGGCGCTGCGCTGCCCCGGCGCCAGCCGGTCGGGGTTCATGCCCTGGCACATCGAGCAGCCCGGGTGGCGCCACTCGGCGCCCGCCGCGCGGAACACCCCGTCCAGGCCCTCGGCCTCGGCCTGGAGCTTGACCCTGACCGAGCCCGGCACCACCAGCATCCGGACGCCGTCGGCGACACGGCGCCCGCGCAGGACGTCGGCGGCGGCACGGAGGTCCTCGATCCTGCCGTTGGTGCAGGAGCCGAGGAAGACGGTGTCGACGCCGATGTCGCGGAGGGGGAGCCCGGGCGTGAGGCCCATGTACTCCAGTGCCCTGACCGCGGCGTCGCGCTCGGCCTCGGTGGGGAGGTCCGCGGGGTCGGGCACCCGGGAGCCCAGCGGCGCGCCCTGGCCCGGGTTGGTGCCCCAGGTGACGTAAGGCGTGAGCGCGCCGGCGTCCAGCACCACCTCGCGGTCGAAGACGGCGTCCTCGTCGGTGGAGAGCGTACGCCAGTAGGCCATGGCCGCGTCCCAGTCCGCGCCCCGCGGGGCGTGCGGACGGCCCTTCAGGTACGCGTACGTCGTCTCGTCCGGGGCGATCATCCCGGCGCGGGCTCCCGCCTCGATGGACATGTTGCAGATGGTGAGGCGGCCCTCCATCGACAGGGAGCGGATGGCCTCGCCCCGGTACTCGATGACGTGGCCCTGACCGCCGCTCGTCCCGATCCGCGCCACGACCGCGAGGATGACGTCCTTGGCCGCCACGCCCGGCGGGAGCGCGCCGTTCACCGTCACCGACATCGTCTTGAAGGGCGCGGCGGAGAGCGTCTGGGTGGCCAGCACATGCGCCACCTCGCTGGTGCCGATCCCGAACGCCAGCGCCCCGAACGCGCCGAGCGTCGAGGTGTGGGAGTCTCCGCAGACCGCCGTCATCCCCGGCTGGATGAGACCGAGCTGCGGCGCCATCACGAAGACGATCCCCTGGTCGGGATCCTGGAGGGAGTGCAGGCGCAGCCCGAACTCGGCGCAGTTGGCGCGGAGCGTCTCCACCTGGGTGCGGGACAGGGGGTCGGCGATGGTCGCGAGCCCGTCGGTGGGCACGTTGTGGTCCTCGGTCGCGATCGTCAGGTCGGGCCTGCGGACGGGCAGCCCGGCGCTCCGCAGTTCCGCGAACGCCTGCGGGCTCGACACCTCGTGCAGCAGGTGCAGGTCGATGTAGAGGAGGTCGGGGACGCCCTCCTCCCGGCGCACGACATGCCGTTCCCAGATCTTCTCCGCGAGGGTCCCGCCCATCTGACCTCCTGCCCGCCGTCCCGGCCGGTTCCGGCCGGTCCGGTCGATCCGACCGGCCCGTAAAAAGGATACGACGTTTCCGCTAAAGAAACACTAGGGGCCGCCGGCTCAGAGGACGTCGAGCTGCTCCCCCAGGGACACCATGGTCCGCTCCAGACGGTTGTCCACCTCGATGTGCGGTACCGGCGGAGGGACGCCGGGCCGCATACGTTCGACGAACGCGTCGAACGACGTCAGTTTCCCGGTGTCACGAGGCAGCCCACGTGACGTCAGACGTGCGCGGAGGGTGCGGGCGTCCGTCCGGATCCACACCAGCCTGACGGGTGGGCCGCCGAGTTCCTCCACCCATGAAGCCCATGCCTCCCGGTCATGTATCTGGCCGGTGAAAGGGCCGCTGAGCAGCACCGGACACCCGTAGGAGCGGACCTCACGCGCGGTGGCCGTCAGCCCCGCGTACTCGTAGCGCTTGATGTGCTCGTCATACCAGCGGCCTTCGCGCTCCCCCGGGTCACGTGACGCGGCCGCCAGAGTCGCCGCGACGAACGGGCCGTACAGCGTGTCCTTGTCCAGGAGCGCCGGAACGGGACGGAGACGCTGCAACAGCAGCGAGCAGACCGTCGTCTTGCCGCTTCCCGGCGGACCCGCCACCACCCAGACCGTCGCGTTGTCGTCCATCCAGCCACCGTAACGAGCCGTTGCGCGGTCAAAGGACACAACTGCCGGGGACACCGCGACGCATAGTGAACACATGGACGATGAGGCTCTGGTCACCCTGGTCATCGGTGCCGCGACCGTCTTCGGCGCGGTCGTGGCCACCGTGACGGCGTTCGTCGTCGAGTGGAGGCGGGCCCGTCACCTGGAACGCAGGGATGCGCGGAAGACGCAGGAGCGGCGTACCGAGCAGCGTAAGCAGGAAGTCGAAACGGCGTTGGCGGAGGTCCGCTCCTGCGTCCTGCGGCTGAGCGTGGACGCGCAACTGGTCTCGGAGATGCGCAAGAACGCCGACGCGCGACTGGACCAGGACGACCTGCCGAACCAGATCCGCGTCATCCGCGCCCACTATCCGGCAGCCGTCAACGCGCTGGAGTCCCTCTGGACGCTCTGCCCCGGCGCCGCCACCCGCGCCGCGGTCGACGAGCTGGGCGAGGCGATCGCCTGGGCGTTCCGCTGCACCCGGTCGGCGGGCGGGCAGCACCTCGACTCCGAGAAGATCGAGAGCCGGATCCAGGAGAGGCTCCGCGCGCTCGGCCTCGCCCTCGCCCAGGACGAGGCGGGTCCGGTGCCGCTCCGCGCCACCGGACCCGGCCCCGGGGTCAGGTCATGACCGGCTGCTTCAGCGCGCCGCCCGCCACCCACTTCTTCCACGGGATCTGGTAGTAGCCCCAGCCGTTGTTCCAGTCCAGCTTCCGCTTGGTACCGGTGATGATGACCTTGTCGCCGCGGTACGACCAGTTCATGAACCACTTGGCGTCACCGCCGGGGGAGCGGACGCACCCGTGGCTGCAGTTGCGCCGCCCGAGGCACGACGGGTCGTCCATGTTCTGGTGGATGTACTCGCCGCTGGCGCTGATCCGCGTCGCCCACGGGATCATCTCGTCGTAGTAGCCGGGGTCGCCCGGCTTCTTCCCCGGCGCGACCATCCGCTCCAGCTTGCTGTGCGCCATCACCAGGTGCACCCCGCTGGTGGTGATGAGGACGTCGACGCCGTTCTTCACCTCGCCGCCCGAGCCCAGGCTGACCGGCCATGAGCGCACGAGCTTGCCGTTCCTGTAGGCCTGGGCCCGGTGCTTCTTGGAACTGATCTTGACGATGTGCGAGTCGCCGACCCGGAACGACATGCTGCCGTTCTTCAGCCCGATGATCCCGCCCCCGGCCTTGACGCCCTTGAGGTTGGCGGTGACCGTCACCTTCTGGTTGGGCTTCCACTCCGTCTTCGGCCGGAAGATCGCCAGCGAGGTCCCCCGCGTGCTGGTCGTCCAGAACCAGGCGCCCTCGGTCGGCTTGGTGGACTCGACGACCAGCGCCTGCTCCACCGCCTTCCTGTTGCGGACCTTCTGGGTGAACCTCAGCATGATCGGCATCCCGGTACCGACCGTCTCCCCCCGCCTGGGGGTGATGTCGTCGATGGACAGCGCCTTGGCCTTCGCCCGTTCCGGCTCCGCCGCCGCCACCCCTCCGGCGAGCCCCGTCGCCAGTAGCACCGAACACAGACCGAGCAGGGCGACGCCGCGCATGTTGCTTCTCCCGGGGAGTTCTCCATGCCGGGACGGACCCCCCAATCCCGGCAGATACTAACGAGTAGTTACAAAACCCTACTCTGACCTCATCCTTAACATCCGGGACATACCTTGGAATCCACCAGATCCACACCTGCCCGATTCAGAACCGTGACACGTCACCTTCCTACTCGCCGGTAGAACCATCGAGTCGCTCACGGAGCAGATCCGCGTGCCCGTTATGCCGGGCGTACTCCTCGATCATGTGGAGGAGGACATAGCGGAGCGAGAACTCCCCGACCCGGTGCGTGCCGGTGACGTCGAGCGACACGGCCGCCTCCGCGATCTCCCGGGAGGACGCGCACTCCCGGCGCCACACCGCGAACGCCTCCGCCACATCGGCGCCCTCGACGTCGAAGTCGGCGCTCCCGCCCGACCCGTCGACCCACAGGCCCCGCGTCCGCTCCCCGTTCACCACGTCCCGAAACCAGCCGCGCTCGACGTCGGCGAGATGGCGGACCAGTCCCAGCAGCGACAGCTCCGAGGGCGGAACCGCCCTGCTCCTGAGCTGCTCGTCCGTCAGGCCCGCGCACTTCAGCGCCAGCGTGTCGCGCTGGAACTCCAGGAACCCCGTCAGCATCGTCCGCTCGTCCGCCACCCATGGCCGCTCGGCCCGCTGGAAGTCGTTCATGGGGGAATCATCCACAGAACCGATTGATCTGCCCATTCCTTAACGCCGCGGCGCCACGGGGTCCGGACGGCACCCCGCCGAGAGAGGGGCGGCCAGTGAGCCCGCGCATCATCGGTCAGGCCATCGGGCTGTTCGCCGCCACCAACCTCGACGACCTGCTCGTCCTCTCCCTGTTCTTCGCCCACGGCGCCGGGCACCGGCACTCCGCGCTCCGCATCGTCGTCGGCCAGTACCTGGGCTTCATCGCCATCCTCGCCGTGGCTCTGACCGCCTCCGCCGGCGCCGCCCTCCTGCCCGAGAAGGCCATCCCCTGCCTGGGCCTGCTCCCCCTGGCCCTGGGCCTGAGGGCGGCCTGGCAGACCTGGCTCGACCACCGCGGCGACGAGATCACCGAGCCCGCCTCCGGCCAGAACGGCACGAGCCCGAGCCCCTGGGAGGTCGCGTCCGTCACCTTCGCCAACGAAGGCGACAACATCGGCGCCTACGTCCCCGTCTTCGCCACCCGCCCCGTCATCGCCAAGACCCTCGACCGCTGGGGGCGCGTCCTCCTGCCCGTCGTCCTGATGGCGCTCGGCCTCCTCATCCTCATCAGGGGCCGCGCCTTCGGCCTGTAGAAGGAGATCCGGCGCGCGACCGACGCTCGGAAGGAAACAGCGGAGCGCCGATCGCCACGACCGCCTGACGGCCCGGCGGCACCGACCGTCCCGTCAGGCGGCCAGCAGGGTGTTCGCCCGGCCCAGGACGGTGTTCAGGACACGCCCGGCG
Source organism: Actinomycetes bacterium (assembly GCA_023425615.1). Taxonomy (GTDB): domain Bacteria; phylum Actinomycetota; class Actinomycetes; order Streptosporangiales; family Streptosporangiaceae; genus Actinocorallia. The sequence continues at coordinate 804 of JAFACJ010000985.1, read as the reverse complement.
ACCGCGAGGTCCTCCGGCGGCAGGTCTCCCCACAGCTCACGGGTGAGCCGGGCGATGGACGCGCGGACCCCGTCCCACAGCGCACGGCCCGCCTCGGTCGCCATGACGTCGGCGCCGTCCACGCGCAGGAGGCCGGCCGCCTCCAGGGCGGCGATGTGCTCGTCGGCGCTCGCCTCATCCGTCTTCAGAACACCTGCGACATGTCCGACGAAACAGCCCCCGGTCCCGCCTTCGGTGATCGCCAGGGTCAGTGCCACCCACCGGGGTTCGGTGACGCCGGTCCCCGCCAGCTCCCGCGCCAGCAGTGCGTTGAGCGCCTTCTCCGTCTGGCCGATGACCCTTGTGCCGAAGTCCTGGTCCATGGCCGCTCTCCTCTCGCCCGCCGGGCCCCATGACCCGGCAACGGGTAGATTATGACACTCGGTCTCGTTTGATATCAAGAGCAAAAAGACAACCAGCAACGTTCGTAGCCGGATACCGTCTTTGTTATGCTGTCGGGATGACCGCTTCCCCGGCCGACGACCGCCTGCTGCCACTACGCGAGCGCAAACGGCTGCGCACCCGCCGGGCCCTGGCCGAGACCGCACTGCGGATGTTCACCGAGAAAGGCTTCGAGGCGACGACCCTGGACGAGCTCGTAGCGGAGGTCGAGGTCTCCAAGAGCACGTTCTTCCGCGCCTTCCCCGCCAAAGAAGCAGTGGCGATCGAGGCCGAGACGGAACTGTGGGCCGCCTACCTGACCCGCCTGGAAGAACACACCCTGCACGGCACGGTCTTCGACGAACTGCACACCTGCCTGTCGGA
>JAFACJ010000980.1 GCA_023425615.1 Actinomycetes bacterium | reverse complement strand
GGTGGAGAACTGGCCCAGGCACCGCGAGGTCCTCTCCCGCGGCGCCAACATCTACGCCCGGCTGCTGCTCGGCATCCCGCTGCACGACGCCACCGGCGGCTACCGCGCCTTCCGCCGCGAGACGCTGGAGAAACTCGACCTGAACGGCGTCGACTCCCGCGGCTACTGCTTCCAGATCGACCTGGCCCTGCGCACACTGCGCGCCGGCATGCGAGTCACCGAGGTGCCCATCACCTTCGTCGAACGCCTCCACGGCACCAGCAAGATGAGCCAGGACGTCTTCTTCGAGGCGATGTTCAAGGTCGCACGCTGGGGCGTCCGCGACCGCCTGCGCGCCCTGCGCGGCTGACCCCCCGAAGCCCTCCGTCGACCGCAACGCCGCTCCACGCCGCCCGCGGCCACCAGCCCGGACGACCCCGGGACCACTCCACCAGGTGCAGCCGTCAGCCGGACCCACCCGCAGACAGCCCGGGACCACTCCGCCAGGCGCGGCCGTCAACCGGACACGCCCACAGACAGCCTGGGACCGCTCCGCCAGGTACAGCCGCCACCGGACCACCCGCGGGCGGCCTGGGGCCGCCTCCGCCGGGTGCGGCCGTCAGCTGGATACGCCGGTGAGGGCGGCGGCCAGGCGCGGGTAGGCGACGGCGGGGTCCTCGGCTAGGAGGCTCTTCACGTGGCGGCTCCACTCGTCGATGAGGATCTCGTCGCGGTCGGCCTCCAGGCCGTCCAGTGCGGCGTCGACGACGAGCTTCGGCGCGAGCTTGTCGCCCCGCATGGCGGCGCTCATGTCGGTGTCGGCCATGCCGAGGTGCACGCCGCTGACCCGGGTGCCCTGGGCCGCCAACTCCAGACGGACCCCGTTGGTCATCGCCCACTCGGCGGCCTTGGCGACGTGGTAGCCGTTGGCGCCCTCGAACGCGAACCACGACTTGGCCGAGAGCACGTTCAGCACCGCGCCGCCGCCGCCCGCCGCCAGCACGGGGGCGAAGGCGCGGATGAGGTTCAGCGGGCCGAACAGATGGGTCTCCACCTCGGTGCGCAGGCCGTCGAGGTCGCCGTCGAGGAGACGTACGCCGCTCTGCACGCCGGCGTTGTTGACCAGCAGCGTCACATCGGGGGCGAGCCCGGCCGCCTCCTCGATCAGGGCCGGGTCGGTGACGTCAAGCCGCAGCACGTGCACGCCGGGCAGGTCAACGGTCTCGGGCCGGCGTGCGGCGGCGTAGACCTTGGCGGCCCCGCGCTCCAGCAGACGCTGGGCGAAGGCGCGGCCGAGACCGCGGTTGGAGCCGGTGACCAGGGCGACAGATCCTTTGATGTCCATGTCCGCTACGCTAAAAGCTGACATTAACGTGAGCGTCAAGCCCCGGTGCGGGGAATCACGACGGGAGACCGGATGCTGCGGATCGGCCAGCTCGCCCGGCAGGCGGGGGTGAGCGTGCGGGCGCTGCGCTACTACGAGGAGCAGGGGCTCCTGGAGGCCGAGCGCACCCCGTCGGGGCAGCGGGTGTACGCGGAGTCCTCCGTGGACAAGGTGCGCTTCTTCCAGCAGCTCTACGCCGCCGGGCTCACCAGCCGCAACATCGCCGAGCTGCTGCCCTGCATCGACACCGGCCACACCGACGCCGTGCAGCGGCTCATGCTGGAGAAGCAGCGCGCCTACATCCAGGCGCGGCGCGATGAGCTGGACGCCGTTCTCGACCGTCTCGACGAGATCATCGCGATCACCCGCGCCCATCCCTGACCGGCTCCGCCGCGCCGCCCGTGCACGCGGTCGGCCCGGAAGGCGTCACGCTGCTCAGTCCCGGCTCCCACACCCTGAACGGCATCACCTACCACGGCTTCCGCGCGCCGGCGATCATCGCGACGACCAGGGACCACCTCGTCGCGTTCGCCGAGGGGCGCGTCAACGGCAACGGCGACTTCGGCGACATCGACGACGAGGGCGTCTGGACGGCGGTCAACCGGACCAGCACGCTCAAGCCCGCGAACTACGTGTGGGACGCGGTAGGCCCCGCGAACGCGATCCGTCTCGACAACAGCGACACGCTGGTCGTGCCGGCCTGGGGCCGCAACATCATCAGCTTCGACGGCGGTATCAGCTGGGGCCTGCAGACCCTGCCCAAGGAGGGGATCGAGGGCGCCGTCGCCGAATCGAACGACCGCACGCGGCTGATCCGCAACGACCGGGCGAACGAGCAGCTCCTCACCAACGGCGGCGACTACAAGCGCCGGGTGCTCACGACCGGCGTCCCCGCGTCCCTCCCCGACGCCCCCGGCGCCGCCTACTCATGGCACCCCACGCTCACCGACCCCTGCATCCGGCGCCGAGGCGAAGCCGTCCCCGGCCGGTGTCACTTGACGGCGCCCGCGGTCAGGCCCGCCTGGATCTGGCGCTGGAAGATCACGTAGACGATCACCACGGGGATGACGGCCATGCTCAGGGCCGCCATCAGGCCCGGCCAGTCCGCCTCGTAGCCGGCGCTGGTGCTGATGTTGGCGATGCCCTGGGTGAGCATCCACTTGTCCTGGTCGGCGGGCATGAGCACCAGGGGCAGCAGGTACTGGTTCCACTGGCCGATCACGTTGAAGATCGTGATGGAGACCAGTCCGGGGCGTGCCATCGGCAGCATGATCTGGAAGAAGGTGCGGGTGTGCCCGCAGCCGTCGATGAAGGCGGCCTCGGCGACCGACGTGGGGAGCGTCTTGAAGAACGCCGACAGGAAGAAGACGGTGAACGGCAGCGAGTAGGCGACGTACACCAGGATCAGGCCGTGGAAGGTGTTGAGCATCCCCATGTTCTGGACCACCTTGAACAGCGGGACCAGGGCGAGGAACACCGGGAACGTCATGCCCGACACGAACATCAGGTAGATCAGCCGGTTGCCGCGGAAGGTGTAGCGGGCCAGGACGTAGGCGGCCATCGAGCCCAGCAGCAGGGTCCCGATCAGCGAGCCGGCCACCACGATCACGGTGGTGAGGAAGTACTCGCTCATGTGCGCCTGGGTCCAGGCGCGCGACCAG
>JAFACJ010000951.1 GCA_023425615.1 Actinomycetes bacterium | reverse complement strand
TTCCGGCCACCGGAAGCTCTCGCATGAGCGGAGGTTAACCGGATTCTCTCTTACTCCGAGGGAAGGATCCCGGACCCGGCGTCGGCCTCAGGGCCGGTCTGAGCGAAGACGCGGGAGGCGCGGAAGTCCTCCGGAAGGAGCGTCGTCACGGCGGCGAGATCGACCTTCGGGGCGGTGGCCATGAGCCGGGCGGCGTGGCGCAGCCTGGCGCGTTCGATGGCGTTGCGGATGGAGCGGGCGTTGGCGAAACGCGGCTGGGAGCGCCGCAGCTCGATGTAGGAGCGGAACACCGGCGCGGTCTCGCCGGCCAGCCCGTAGCCCTCGCGGGCCAGCATGAGCAGGCCGATCTCCTCCAGCTCCGCGGCGGTGTAGTCGGGGAAGTCGATGTGGTGGGCGATCCGCGAGCTCATCCCCGGATTGGAGGAGAAGAAGGTGTCCATCCGGTCGGCGTAGCCCGCGAGGACGACCACCACGTCGTCGCGCTGGTTCTCCATCACCTGGAGCAGGATCTCGATGGCCTCCTGGCCGTAGTCGCGCTCGTTCTCCGCCCGGTACAGGTAGTACGCCTCGTCGATGAACAGGACGCCGCCCATCGCCCGCTTCAGTACCTCCTTGGTCTTGGGGGCGGTGTGCCCGACGTACTGGCCGACGAGGTCGTCGCGGGTGACGCTGACCAGATGCCCCTTGCGCAGGTAGCCGAGCCGGTGCAGCAGCTCGGCGATCCGGACGGCGACCGTCGTCTTGCCGGTGCCGGGGCCGCCGGTGAAGCACATGTGCAGGTTGGGGCGGGCGGCCTCCAGCCCGAACCGGGCGCGGATCCGGTCGATGAGCAGCAGCGCGGCGATCTGCCGTACGCGTGCCTTGACGGGGGCGAGACCGACGAGCTCGGCGTCGAGGGCGTCCAGGACCTCGTCGATCCGCGCCTCCTCGCGTTCCCGCGCCAGATCGACGATGGCGTCCGGGGGGAGGAGTTCCGGCGGTGACTCGTCCCCAAGGGTGGGAGGGCGCATACCGAAGGCTGTCACTACCGGAACTCCTCGTCTCAGTACCGCTCGCCCTCAGGGCGGTCGGTGGCGTAGGCGTGCATGGTGTAGCGGACCTGGCGGTCGGAGGTCTCCTCGCGGGTGAGCCGGAAACCCGGCTCGTTCGCGGGCCGCTGGACGATGAACTGAAGGGCGGTCGTCTGACGTCCGTATCGGGCGTCGTAGGCGTTGAGCCTCACGTAGTGACGGGGGAACGTCCTACGGCATTCGTTCAGCTCCATCAGCACCCCGGCGGGGTCCTTCAGGTCGAACATGGGCAGCCCCCACATCTCCCAGTAGCTGTTGCGGGGGTGCGGGTCGTCGGTGTACTCGATCGAGCACGGCCAGCCGTTGTCCAGCGCGTACGCGATCTGGAGGGTGATCTCCTCGTCGGTGAGATCGGGGAGGTACGAGAACGTGCCCTGCGTGATTCTCATGTGGCCACCGGTGTTTCCAGGACGTCGGGGGTGTCGGTAGAGGCGTAGGTGAAGGTGACGTCGCCCCACGTGGCGAGGGCCACGTCGAGTTCACGGCTGTGCTTGGCCGCCGCGCGCAGGATGTCGGGGCCCTCCTGGAGGAAGTCACGGCCCTCGTTACGTGCCTTGATCATCGCTTCCAGGGCGACGCGGTTGGCCGTGGCTCCGGCCGCGATGCCCATCGGGTGGCCGATGGTGCCGCCGCCGAACTGGAGGATGACGTCCTCGTCGAGGTAGTGCAGGAGCTGGTGCATCTGCCCGGCGTGGATGCCGCCGGACGCCACCGGCATGACGCCGGGCAGGGACGCCCACTCCTGGTCGAAGTACAGGCCCTTGCGGGGGTCGGCTTCGATCCTGTCCTTGCGGAGGGTGTCGTAGAAGCCGGCGACGCTGTACGGGTCGCCTTCGAGCTTGCCGACGACCGTCCCGGCGTGGATGTGGTCGACTCCGGCCAGCCGCATCCACTTGGAGATGACGCGGAAGCTCACGCCGTGGTTCTTCTGCCGCGTGTACGTCGAGTGCCCCGCGCGGTGCAGGTGCAGTAGTACGCCGTTGGCGCGCGCCCACTTGGCCATCGACTGGATGGCCGTGTAGCCGATCGTAAGGTCGATCATGACGACGACGCTGCCGAGCTGCTTGGCGAAGTCCGCCCGCTCGTACATGTCCTCCATCGTCCCGGCCGTCACGTTCAGGTAGTGGCCCTTGATCTCGCCCGAGGCGGCCTGTGCCTTGGTGACGCCCTCCATGCAGTACAGAAAGCGGTCGCGCCAGCGCATGAACGGCTGGGAGTTGATGTTCTCGTCGTCCTTGGTGAAGTCCAGGCCCCCGCGCAGCGCCTCGTAGACGACGCGTCCGTAGTTGCGTGCGCTGAGTCCGAGCTTGGGTTTGACGGTCGCGCCCAACAGTGGGCGGCCGAACTTCGCCAGGTATTCGCGCTCCATGATGATGCCGTGCGCGGGCCCCTGGAACGTCTTCACATAGTGCGTGGGGATGCGCATGTCCTCAAGACGCAGTGCCTTGAGCGCCTTGAAACCGAAGACGTTGCCGATGATGGACGAGGTGAGGTTCGCGATGGAGCCTTCCTCGAACAGGTCGAGGTCGTAGGCGATGTAGGCGATGAACTGGTCGTCGGTGCCCGGGACGGGGTCCACGCGGTAGCACTTGGCCTGGTAGTTCTCATAGGAGGTGAGCCGGTCGGTCCACACGACCGTCCAGGTCGCCGTGGACGACTCGCCGGCCACGGCCGCTCCCGCCTCCTCCGGCGGCACCCCGGGCTGGGGGGTGATGCGGAAGGCCGCCAGGATGTCGCTGTCCTTCGGCACGTAGTCGGGCCGCCAGTAGCCCATCTCCGCGTAGGGGATCACGCCCGCGGACCATCTGCCCATCGGT
>JAFACJ010000943.1 GCA_023425615.1 Actinomycetes bacterium | reverse complement strand
TCTTGATGCCGTGGCGGGAGGCCAGCCTTCCGGCCACGAACAAGCCGAGCCTGTCGGTGTCCGCGAGGTCGAACTCCGGCGGGTGGGCCAGCCGCTCGTTGAGGGCGGCCCGCTGCTCCTCGACGATGCCGATGCCCCGGTCCACGACCTCGACGGCGAGGCCGTTGCCGACGAGTTCGGCGCGCACCATGACCTCGGTGGTGGAGGGGGAGTAGACGGTGGCGTTCTCTATCAGCTCGGCCATCAGATGGATGATGTCGGCGACGGCGGGCCCGACGATCGCGGCCGAGGCAGGGGCGACCACCTCGACCCGGGTGTAGTCCTCGACCTCCGAGAGCGCCGAGCGCAGGACGTCCTCGACGGGGACGGGCTGGTCCCAGGCCCGGCTGGGCGCCGCGCCCGCCAGGATGATCAGTCCCTCGGCGTGCCGGCGCATGCGCGTCGTGAGGTGGTCGAGGCGGAAGAGGTTCTGGAGCTGCTCGGGGTCCGCGCTGCGCTCCATGGCGTCGAGGAGCTTGAGCTGGCGGTGCAGGAGGGACTGGCTGCGCCAGGCCAGGCTCAGGAAGACGCCGTTGATGCTCGCGCGCAGCTGCGCCTCGCCGATGGCGCCCTGGACCGCGGTCTCCTGCACGGACGCGAACGCCTCGGAGACCTCGGCGATCTCCCGGAACCGCCCGTGGTCGAAGCTCAGGTTCTCCGCCGCGGCGTCGGCCTGCCCGCCCGCGCGCAGGCGGGCGATGAGACGGGGCAGCCGGTGCCGGGCCAGATCGCGGGCGGCCGACCGCAGGGAGCTCAGATCCCTGGAGACGTCGCGGACGAAGAGAACGGACAGGATGATCGAGGCCAGCACGGCCAGCAGCCCGAGACCGCCGGCGATCGCCAGCCTGATGATGATGCGGTCGCCGATGGGGCCGACCCTGGCGTTGAGCAGGACGCCGATCTGGGTGTTCCGGCCCTCCCAGAGGGCCGCCAGGCGCGGCACCGTGGTCTCCGCGTCCGCCATGAGCTTGTTCGGCACGGCGCCGCGGCTGCGCAGAACACCGCTCTCCAGCGCCGCGTAGGAGGAGAACTCCGGTGCTCGCGCCACCTGCTGGATCTCGTTCTTCATCTCGCCGGTGAGCCTGGTCAGCGCGGAGCCGAACAGGAAGGACCGGTTGGCCGACCACTGGGCGAAGACGACGTACTGGTCGTTGCTCATCTTGTTGCCCGAGGCGTGGACGACCTTCATCAAGGCGTACTCCCGCAGCATGAAGTCGCGTGACCAGTGCGAGTTCAACGCCTCGACGGACTCCTCGTGGACTTTCAGGTCCTCGATCTGGGGGATGCTCGACAGCAGGAGCGTCGCTTCGTCGAAGATCGTGCTGTACCCCTCCAGGGCGTCCAGCACGGAGATCTCGTTGCCCTCGATGTTCCGGCGCAGGGTGTCCAGCCCGTCGATCCTGGCGGTCAGGTCCCGGATGTCCCGCCATCTCGCGTCGGAGGTGACGCCTCGGACGTCGTCGGAGAACGCGGTGCGGCGGAAGCTCTCCAGGGCGGCGTCGGTGGCGCTCTGCGCCTCGCGGAACCGGTCCTCGCCGCCCTTGGAGCTCAGGACGACCACCGCGGCGGTGCGCTCGTTCTGCAGGAGGTAGGTGACCGCGCCGAGCGGGCGGGTGACGTTGTCGTAGGCGCTGGAGAAGTCGTATCGGGCCAGCGCCGCTCCCAGGGTCGTGCTGGCGGCGAACGCGTAGAGGCCGATGAGCGTCACCAGCGGGACGATCAGCACCAGCACGATGCGCCGCCGGATCGGCTGGGTGCGTCTCGGCTTGCGGGAGGGGCGGGGGAGCGTCTTGCTCGTCGGCACTCGCTCGTCCGTTCGTCGTGGGGCAGGAGAAGAAGCGACTATAGATTATTCATTGAACTTATTTTCCTCGATCGGGAATCTTGCGAGGGCACGGCTGCCGCGGCCGCCCGCCGCCGGTCCGTCTCGCCGGCCGGGGGTTGACGCGGCGCGGGGGGTGATGCTAGTCACAATATAGTCATATAAATTAGATATGGCACCTGATTAGCACCGCTTTGGTCATGCGGAGGGGTGCGACCGAGGAGGAGAGGCCATGACCAGCGCTCGGGAGGACATACGGAGTCTCGTCCGCTCCGGAGACCCCTTCGACCGGCCGGCCGGGGATCTGCGCGCCCTTCAGCTGGAGGCGGCGCGCGAGTGCTTCGCCGAGCACCGAGACCGCGTTCCGCTGCTGCGCCGCAGGGCGGACGAGGTGGGGGTCAAGGAGATCGGCGCCGAGGCGGACATCGTCCCGCTGCTGTTCTCGCACACCAGCTACAAGTCCTATCCCCTCTCCTACCTCACCGGGGGGCACTGGGACCGGCTCCTGCGCTGGTACTCCACCGTCTCGGTGGTCGAGCCGGGCGAGGTGGACGTCGAGGGCGTGACCGACATCGACGACTGGATCGGGCGGCTCGCCGCGGCGGGGCACCGGGTCTACATCACCAGCGGGACCTCGGGCAAGGTGTCGTTCCTCAACAACACCGTGAAGGACAGGGAACTGCTGCGGGACATCATGGCCCACCTCACGTGCTGGCCGCGCCCGCTGCCGCCCGACCGCAGCCGGCGCGGCTACATCCTCGCCCCGGCGAGCGGGCCGATGCGCTCCATCGACGGTTTCCGGATGCACGCCGACCTGTTCGTGAAGGAAGGGGGGCTGACCCTCCTGACGGAGGACCCGCTGCGGGTGTCCGAGCTGATGCGCACGGCGCTGATGCGCAAGAAGCTGGCAGACGGCACCGCCACCCCGCAGGAGGTCAAGGACTTCGAGAGCTCCTCCGGAGACCGCGAAGGCGTGATGAGCGAGGCGATGGACCGGCTGGTCGAGGACGTCATCGCGCACCGGCACGAGCCCGTCTTCATCGCGGCGATGAACAACCAGCAGTACGCGCTCATCCAGGGAGTGCGGGCGCGCGGCATCCCGGACGGGGAGTTCCACCCCGATTCGCTGGTCCTGGCCGGTGGCGGCAACAAGAACAACGTGCTGCCCGAGGACTACATGCAGCAGCTCTCGGCCTTCTACGGGAACGTCCGGAGGGTCCGCAGCTACGGCATGACGGAGCTGCAGGGCTCCTGCCTCTCCTGCGAGAAGGGGAACTACCACGTGCCGCCGTGGGTACTCCCCCTGCTCCTGGACGAGCCGGGCGAGACCCTGCTCAACGCGGACGGCGGAGTGGTCGAGGGGCGTTTCTCCTTCCTCGACCTGTCCCTGGAGGGCCGCTGGGGCGGGCTGATCACCGGCGACCGGGTGAGGGTGAACTTCTCCCCCTGCGAGTGCGGCAGGTCGGGCATCTCGGTGCTGCCCGACATCACGCGGTACGGCGACCTCGGCGGTGACGACAAGATCACCTGCGCGGCGACCCTCGACTCCTATGTGAGAGGAATGATCCAGGCATGACCGACACGATCGTCACCGGTCCCGTACCGGTCGCCCATGTCGTCCAGGGGGCGGCCGAGCACGGCGCCGAGCTCGTCTACGGGCGGCCGGACTCGCGGTTCGCCACCCCGGCGCTCGACCTCGACGGCCTGGTGTGGCCGCGGTCCAAGCCGGGCCCCGCGTTCGACGTGCCCCTCGGTGAGATCATGGACCTGCTGGTGGAGACCGGCGAACAGCTCAAGACCGACGCCCACGGGCTGCTCGCCGAGGCGCTGGAGCACATGGTCGCGGTGAGCCCGCTCCCGCGCGAGGTGCTGGAGAACGCCTACGCCACCCTGTGGCGCACCTTCCAGCGGCCAGGACTCCAGGCCCAGATCGACAACGAGCTCGGCGGCCCGGACGTGCTCGACGGCTGGCGCGAGGTGAACCTGCCGGGCGGCCGGGTGGCGGGCATCCGCGCGTTCCCGCCGCGGCTGGTGCACATCCTGGCCGGCAACGCCCCCGGGGTGGCGGCCATGTCCATCGCGAGAGGCGCGCTGACCAAGGGCGTCAACCTGCTCAAGCTGCCGTCCAACGACCTGTTCACGGCCACCGCGATCCTGCGCACGATGGCCGCGATCGCGCCCGGGCACCCGGTGGTGCGCTCGTTCTCGGCGGCATACTGGCGCGGCGGGGACGAGGCGGTGGAGAGCGTGCTGTTCCGCGCGCAGTTCTTCGACAAGCTGGTCGCCTGGGGCGGCGAGGCCACGATCCGCAGCGCACTGAAGTACATCGGCCCCGGCTTCGAACTGGTCTCCTTCGACCCCAAGACCTCGGTCTCGATCATCGGCAGGGAGGCGCTGGCCTCCGAGGAGGCACTGCGGGAGGCGGCCGAGGCCGCCGCGGCCGACGCCACCTTCTTCAACCAGGCCGCGTGCGTGGCCAGCCGCTTCCAGTTCGTGGAGGGGCCGGTGGAGAACGCCGACCGCTTCGCCGAGGCGCTGTGCGAGCGGATGGGCGTGGCGCGCGAGTTCTCCTCCGCCGGAGGCCCGAAGGTCGAGGGCGAGCTGCGCGAGGAGATCGAGGTGCTGCGCTCCCTGGAGGACGACTACCGGGTGTGGGGCGGCTACGACGGCCACGGGCTGGTCATCCGCTCGCCCGAGCCGGTGGACTTCCACCCCGACGGCAAGATCGTCAACGTCGTGCCGGTGCCGTCGCTGGACGACGCGGTCTCCTTCGCCAACGTCGCGACCCAGACCGTCGGCGTGTACCCGGCCGCGCGCAAGGCGGAGGTCAGGGACGCCCTGGCGTCCGCGGGCGTGCAGCGCGTGGTGACCCTCGGCGGCGCGGGCCACATGCCGCAGGGGCTCTCGCACGACGGCTTCTACCCGCTCCAGCGGCTCATGAGGTGGGTGAACGACGAATGAGCGCCTTCACGTCCCCCGGACACTGGATGATCACCGGCGTGTCGAGCGGGCTGGGCAGGGCGCTGGCCGAGGCCGTGCTCGACCGCGGCGGCGTCGTGGTCGG
>JAFACJ010000851.1 GCA_023425615.1 Actinomycetes bacterium | reverse complement strand
CGGCTGCGGTTCGTCGCGGACGCCGACGGGGACGCTCCGGCCCAGCTCGTCGACCCCGTGTCCCCTTTCACCGTGCCGCTGGTCGATCTGAGCGGGGAGACCGAACCCCGGTCGGCGGCCGAGCGCTGGATGCGCGACGACCACGCCCGGCCGATGGACCTCGAACAGGGCGGCCTGTTCTTCTCCGCGCTGCTCAAGACGGCACCCGACCGCGTCCTTTGGTACTTCCGCTGCCATCACATCTGCATCGACGGATACAGCCTCGTTCTGATCGCACGGCGGGTCGCGCACCTCTACACCAGCCTGATGCGCGACGAGCCGCCCGAACGAGCCGCCGCCGTCCCGATGCGGGTGGTCCTCGACGAGGAGCTGAAGTACCGGTCGTCCGCCTCCTTCACCCGGGATCGGGAGTACTGGGCCGAGAGCCTCTCCGGCCGGAAGGCACCGGCGAGCCTCGCCCGCGTCCGAAGACCTGCCGCCACCCACGGCTTCATCCGGGCGGCGACGTCCTGGTCGGGTGCCGAGGCGAGGGAGTTCTTCCAACGGCTCGACTCGGGGGGGATGAACCTGCCCGCGGTCAGCGCGCTGACCGCGGGAACCCTCCTGTCCCGGATGACATCGGATCCCGAGGCGGTGCTGGGGATCCCGGTGGCCGCGCGCGGGTCGGCGGTCACGGCCAGGACGCCGATGATGACCTCCAACGTCCTGCCGCTGACCTTCACCGTCCCGGACGAGGCGACGCCCGCGGAACTCTACCGGAGCATCTCCGGCTCCCTGTCGAAGCCGCTGCGCCACCAGCGCTTCCCCGTCCGGGACATGATGCTCGAACAGAGGATGCTCGGACACGACGAGGAGCTCTACGGGCCTGTCGTCAACGTCATGGACTTCGACTACTCGATCGACTTCGACGGCAGCCCCGGGGTCTTCCGCAACATCTCCACCGGCCCCGTGCGCGACCTCTCGATCAACATCTACGCCGACCGGCCGGGGAGCGAGGTCTCCTTCCACTTCGACGGGAACGTGCACCTTTACTCCGAGCACGAGCTGCGAGACCACCTCGACCGGTTCACCGGATTGCTGGCCGCGCTCGTCGACGGCGCGGACCTCCCGGTGGGGAAGGCGGACGTCCTCCTGCCGGGTGAACGGCGGCGGCTGCTGGAGGAGTGGAACGACACGGGTGTCCCGCACGAGGCCGAGACCTTGCCGGAGCTGTTCCAGGAGCAGGCGGCCAGGTCCCCCGAAGCGGTCGCCGTCGTCTCGGAAGGCGTCTCCCTGTCGTACGCCGACCTCAACGCACGCGCCAACCGGCTGGCCCGCCTGCTGGTCGAGGACGGCGTCGGGCCGGAACACCATGTGGCGCTCGTGCTTCCCCGGTCGGCCGACATGGTCGTCGCCATCATCGCGGTGCTGAAGGCCGGCGCCTCCTATCTGCCGGTGGAGACCGATCACCCGTCCGAACGCGTCGCGTTCATGCTCCGGGACGCCCGGCCCTCCTGCCTGATCGCGGTGCCGGGGCAGCGGGTCCTCACGGACCTGGACACCGGCGGGCTACCGCTGGTGCTGCTCGGGGAGAAGGCGACCGAAGAGCGTCTCGCCGCGTTCGCCGCCGACGACCTGACCGATGAGGACCGCATAGGCCCGCTGACACCGGCGCACCCCGCCCACGTCATCTACACCTCCGGTTCGACGGGCCGCCCCAAGGGCGTCCTCACTCCGCACCACGGTGTGGTGCGGCGCATGCGCTCGACCGAGCGGCGATTCGCCTTCGGACCGGACGACGTGTGGACCCTGTTCCACTCGTTCGCGTTCGACTTCTCGGTCTGGGAGCTGTGGGGTGCGTTGCTCTACGGCGGGCGTCTGGTGGTGGTCTCCCATGAGACGTCGCGTTCGCCATCGGACCTGCTGGGGTTGCTGGCGGCGGAGCGGGTGACGGTCCTCAGCCAGACACCCTCGGCGTTCCACCAGTTGGTGGCGGCCGCCCGCGACCGGACGGACCTCGACCTGCCGCTGCGTTATGTGATCTTCGGTGGCGAGGCACTGCCGGCGGAGCTCCTGCGAGATCTGGGCGGGATCCTCCCGCTGACCCGTGCCGCCAATATCTACGGCCCGACGGAAGTGACGATCTGCGCCACCATCTGGCACGCCGACGGCAGGGACGAGCCGGCCGTGCCGATCGGGCCGCCGATCGCCGACACCCGGCTGTTCGTGCTCGATGATCGGCTGCGCCTGGTCCCGCAGGGGGTCGTGGGCGAGCTCTACATCGCCGGCGACGGCCTGGCACGCGGCTACCTGAACCGGCCGGGACTGTCGGGGGAACGCTTCGTCGCCTGCCCTTTCGGGGCGGAGGGCGAGCGCATGTACCGCACGGGAGACCTGGTGCGCTGGCGCGAGGACGGCGTCCTGGAGTTCCACGGCCGCGCCGACCACCAGGTGAAGGTCAGGGGCTTCCGGATCGAGCTCGGTGAGATCGAGACGGCCCTCGCGGCGCATCCGTCCGTCGGGCATGCCGCGGTGGTCACACGTGAGGACCGTCCTGGAGACAGGCGGCTCGTCGCCTACGTGGTCGCGGCCGGAGCCGGCGCGCCTTCCGGGCCGAGCGCCGACGGCCAGGCGCTCCGGCGGTTCGTGGCCGAGGTCCTGCCGGATTTCATGGTGCCGGCGGCGGTCGTGGTGCTGGACGCGCTGCCGTTGACGGCGAACGGGAAGCTGGACCGGTCGGCGCTTCCGGTGCCCGACTACGCGGGACCGGCCGGCGGCCGGAAGCCGCGGTCACCGGTCGAGGAGATCCTGTGCGGTCTGTTCGCCGAGGTCCTGGGCCTGGACCGGCTGGGGATCGACGACGGGTTCTTCACGCTCGGCGGCAATTCGCTGCTGGCCACCCGGCTCGTGAGCCGTATCCGCTCCGTGCTCGGTCTCGAACTGGAGATCCGTGACCTGTTCGAGGCGGCGACGGTGGCCGAGCTGGCGGATCTGATCGGCGGCGCCGGGCGGGAGGGCGGGGCACGTCCCGCACTGGTCGCGGTTCCCCGGCCGGAGGTCATGCCGCTGTCGTTCGCGCAGCAGCGGCTGTGGTTTCTGTACCAGCTAGAGGGCCTGTCGGACACCTACAACGTGCCGATCGCCCTGCGGCTGTCCGGGGACCTGGACGTCGCGGCGCTGCGCGGGGCGCTACGGGACGTCGTCGCCCGGCACGAGAGCCTCAGGACCGTCTTCCCCGACCTCGACGGCATTCCCCACCAGCGGATCCTCGACGCGGAAGAGGCACCGGTAGAGCTCGTGGTGCGCGAGGTGCGGGCGGCGGAGGTCGCGCGCATCGTGGCGGACACCGCTGCCGAGGGCTTCGAGCTCGGATCCGAGCCGCCGGTGCGGGCGCGGCTGTTCACGGAGGGTCCCGATGAGCATGTGCTGCTCCTGGTGCTGCACCACATCGCCGCGGACGGCTGGTCACTCGGCCCGCTGGCCCGCGACCTCATGTCGGCGTACGCGGCGCGGTACACGGGCGGCGCCGTCGGGTGGCAGCCGCTGCCCGTGCAGTACGCCGACTACACGCTGTGGCAGCGCGAGCTCCTGGGCGGCGAGGAGGACCCGGAGAGCCTGATCTCCAGACAGGTCGGCTTCTGGCGCGATGCCCTCGGCGGGCTCCCCGACCACCTCGACCTGCCGACCGACCACGCGCGGCCGGACGCGCTCACCTACCGGGGCGGGTCCGTGCCGGTCCTGGTCGGGGCCGACGTCCACGCGGGGCTGGTGGACCTGGCACGCGAATGCCGGGCCAGTGTGTTCATGGTCTTCCAGGCCGCCTTCGCCACGCTGCTCTTCCGGATGGGGGCCGGCGACGACATCCCGATCGGCTCACCCGTCGCGGGGCGCACCGATGACGCGATGGACGGCCTCGTCGGGTTCTTCGTCAACACCCTGGTGCTGCGCACCGACGTGAGCGGTGATCCGACGTTCCGTGAGCTGGTGGCCCGGGTCCGGGAGGCCGACCTCGCGGCGTACGCCCATCAGGACGTGCCGTTCGAGCGGCTGGTCGAACTGCTCAACCCGGCGCGCCAGATGTCCAGGCACCCGCTTTTCCAGGTCATGCTCGCCTTTCAGGACGATCTCGCCACCACGCTGGAGCTGCCGGGGCTGTCGGTCACCGTCGACCCCCTCGACCGCGGCACCGCGAAGTTCGACCTGCTGCTGTCGGTCTCGGAGCAACGTGCACCCGACGGCGGACCGGCGGGCGTGATCGGAGAGTTCGAGTACGCGCTCGACCTGTTCGACCGGCACACCGCCGAGCGGATGGTGGCCCGTCTGACCAGGCTGCTCGAAGCGGTGATCGCCGCGCCGGACATCCCGATAGCGGACATCGACGTCCTGTCGCCCGGGGAACGGCGGCAGCTGGCGGAGTGGAACGGCGCGGTGGAGCCGGTCCCGGCGGTGACGGTTCCGGAGCTGTTCCAGGAGCGGGCGGCGCGGACCCCGGACGCCATCGCGGCGGGATCCGATCTGACGTACTCCGAGCTCAACACCCGGGCGAACCGGTTGGCGCGGCTGCTGGTCTTCCACGGCGCGGGCCCGGAGCAGACCATCGCCCTCGCCCTGACGCGCCCCGCCGATCAGGTGGTCGCGACTCTCGCCGTGCTGAAGGCCGGCGCCGTCTGCCTGCGGATCGAGGAGCCGGTCGGACACGGCGGATACCCGATCCTCATCACCGGGATTGACGGAGCACCGGGATGCGTCCTGCCAGACGGTTCCGCCACACGGCTCGTGCTGGGCGATCCACTGACGGAACGGGAGATCTCCGTCTTCTCCGGCAGCGATCTGACGGATACCGACCGGCGGGGTCCGCTCACCGCCGCCCATGCCGCCTTCGTCGCGGGCGATCGGGGGACAGCGGCCGGTGCCCAAGGCGTTCTGATCTCGCACGGTGCCTTGTCCGCGGCACTGACGGGCGCATCGGGCCTGCACGTCTCGGCGGGTTTCGACCTGGCGGCCGTGGCGGGGCTGGGCCCGCTGGTGTCGGATGGCGGAGGGCGGTCCGGCACCGCCGCGAACACGTCGGCGTTCGTTCTCGACGGGCGGCTCCGCCAGGTCCCGCCCGGAGTTCCCGGCACGCTGTACGTGGCGGGGCCCGGTCTGGCGCGAGGCTATGCGCATCGGCCGGGACTCTCCGCGGAGCGGTTCGTGGCCTGCCCGTTCGGCGCCCCCGGCGAGCGCATGTACCGCACGAGGGACATCGTTCGCCGACGCGCAGACGGAAGCCTGGAACTGCTGAGGCGCGAAGACGACGCGGCCGAGGAGGAGACGCCTTCCACGACGTCGGAGGAGCGGACCGGAAGGGCACCGCGCACTCCGGTGGAGGAGATCCTCTGCGGCCTGTTCGCCGAGATCCTCGATGTGGAGCGGGTCGGTGTCGATGACGGGTTCTTCGAACTGGGCGGGACCTCCCTGCGCGCCACGCGGCTGGTGAGCCGGGCACGCTCGGCGCTCGGCACCGAGCTGGAAGTACGGATGCTCTTCGAGAGCCCGACCGTCGCCGACCTGGCCGGACGGCTGGAGGGGGCGGGCCCGCGACGGCCTGCGCTGCTGCCCGCGATCCGGCCGGAGGTGATGCCGCTCTCCTTCGCGCAGCAGCGGTTGTGGTTCCTCCACCGGCTGGAGGGCGTGTCGGCGACCTACAACGTGCCGATCGCCCTCAGGTTGTCCGGGGACCTGGACGTCGAGGCGCTGCGTGCGGCGCTCGGGGATGTCATCGCCCGGCATGAGAGCCTGCGGACGGTGTTCCCCGACGCGGACGGAATCCCGTATCAGCGGGTCCTGGAACGGATGAGCCCCGCGCTGCCGGTGTCGGAGGCGGCGGAACCCGAACTCCCGGAAGCGCTCACGGCCGCCGTGTCCGAGGGGTTCGTGCTGGAGTCGGAGGTTCCGGTCCGGGCTGAGCTGTTCCGGGTGGGTCCGGAGGAGCATGTGCTGCTGGTGGTGCTGCACCACATCGCGGCTGATGGCTGGTCGTTGGGGCCGCTGGCT
>JAFACJ010000576.1 GCA_023425615.1 Actinomycetes bacterium | reverse complement strand
TGGGCATCGCGTGCGGCGGCGGCGCTCGCCAACGGGGTGCTCATCCACGCATTGGACTTCGACGACACCCACGCGGGCGGGCTCGTCCACGCCTCGGCGCCCGTCGTGCCGGTGGTGCTCGTCGAAGGCGGGGCGGTGAGCGGTGAGGAGGCGCTCACCGCCCTCGCGATCGGCCTGGAGACGATCTGCCGGCTCGGTGCCGCCGCCCCGCACGGCTTCCACGCCGTGGGGCTGCACGCCACCGCCGCCTGCGGGGTCTTCGCCGCCGCGCTCACCGCGGCCCGGCTGCGCGGCCTTTCGGAGGCGGAGGCCGTCAACGCGCTGGGCATCGCGGGGAGTCGGGCGGGCGGCCTGCTGGAGTTCCTCAACACCGGCAGCTCCACGAAGCAACTCCACCCCGGGTTCGCGGCCTCGGACGGGATCATCGCGGCGGCGCTGGCCGAGGCCGGGGCGACCGGCCCCGCGTCGGTCCTGGAGGGCGAGTACGGGCTCTACCGGGCGCTGGCACGGCGTGAGGCCGACCGCTCGGCGATCCTGGACGGTCTCGGCTCGCGCTGGGAGACGACACGGATCACGATCAAGCCGTATCCGGCCTGCCAGCTGATGCACGCCCAGCTCGACGCGGCCCGCGTGGCGCGTGCGGAACTGGGCTCCGGCACGGTCGAGGAGATCGTCGTGGAGGCGCACCCCGACGCCGCGTCCATCGTCTGCACGCCCGGCAAGGAGAAGCCGCGGTCTGCCTACGACGCCAAGTTCAGCCTGCCGTGGAGCGTCGCGGCGATGCTGCTCGACGGCGCCGTCACCATCGCCACCTACGAGCGGATCGAACGGCCCGAGGTCGACGCCCTCGCCGCACGGGTCCGCACCGAGGTCGTGGACTTCGGCGGTGTCGCCGCCGACCAGCCCGGACGCGTCCGGATCCGTACCGCCGAGGGCGCGACGGTCACCGCCGAGGTACCGCGCAGCGGCGGCGGCCCCGACGACCCGGACATCGACCGCCTGGTCCGCGCCAAGGCCCTGGCCAACCTCGGCCCCGGCGGCGAGAAGCTCGCCGAGCAGGTGCTCGGCCTGTCCGACGCGCCCTCCCTCGTCCCCCTCCTCACCGCCTTGGAGCACCATGGCGGCTGAGAGGCCCTCTGATGGACCGTAAGAATCTTCCGTCCCGCGTCCGGCGGGATCCCCGCACGCAAGGAGTTCGATCACGATGAGCGCTGAAACGACACGTCTGTCGTCCGTGGCGGGCACCGTCGAAGACGCCTACGCCGGTGCCTTCGACGCGCTGGGCGAGGCCGGACTCCGACCGTCCGATGTGGTGTACGTGGTGGAGTACGCGGCGAAGACGGCGCTCGACTCCTACGAGCGGGTCGAGAAGGCCCGCGCGGCGGCGCTGGGCGGGCACCTGGCGCCGGTCGCGACCGTCGGCGTGGAGGGGCTGCCGCAGGAGGGCGCCGAGTTGTCGGTCGAGCTGACCGCCTTCCCCGGTGGGGGACGGCTCGTGCAGGCACACGCCGACGAGGGTTTCCACCGGGGGACGCTGCGGGTCGCCGACGGCATCGTCTACCTGCCCAGCGTCCACCCGCACGATGGGGCGTCCATCGTGTTCGCCGACGACTTCCGTGAGCAGTACCGCTACTGCCTGGAGAAGACCGGGGAACTGCTGAAGGTCGCGGGCCTGGGCCTGGACGCGCTGGTGCAGACGACCGACTACACCGCGCAGGCGACGCGTTCGCAGTACCCGCGCTGCGGCCGTCCGCGCAAGGAGCTGCTGGGCGGGACGGGCACTGACGGGAAGCCGGTGCACCCGGGTGCGGCGGGGATCGTCATCGACCAGGCCGTCGTGCCGGGGGCGATGGTCTCCTTGGACGCGATCGCCTCGGCCGCCCCGTTCCGGGCGGTGAACCCCGGTTGGCAGCGCTACCGGACGCTGACGTACAAGCCGGGCCTGTCCAACGGGCGCACCCTGTTCATGTCGGGGTTCGGTGCGTTGGAGCCCGCCACGCAGAAGGCCATCTTCGAAGGCGATCTCGCGGCGCAGGCGGAGTACACCTACGCCGCGATCGCCGCGGTACTACGCGAGGCGGGGCTGGGCGAGGACCTGCCCTACGGTTCCGTCACCCGGCTGGTGGAGTACATCACCCCTGACGCCGTCTCCCGCTATGACGAGATCGCTGAGATTCGCCGCAAGTACTTCGGCGGCACTCCGGCGCTGACGTCCGTGGTGTGTTCGGCGCTGCTGCGGCCGGAATTCCTGATCGAGGTCGTGCCGACGGCGGTGTTCCCCGCATGACTGTCGCGATCGTCGGGGCGGCCGAGTCCGATCTCGGGGTGACCGGCAAGTCCATCCTCACCCTCCAGGCGCAGGGCATCACGCGGGCCCTGGCGGACGCGGGGTTGTCGTTGTCGGATGTGGACGGGCTGGCCACGGCGGGCCTGTCGCGGTTCTCGACCGCGCAACTGGCGGAGTACCTGGGGTTGGAGCCGTCGTGGTCGGACTCCACGTTCGCCGGAGGGTCGGCGTTCGAGATGTATGTGGCGCGTGCCGCGCAGGCCATCGAGGCCGGGCAGTGCTCGACCGTCGTCATCTCCTACGGCTCCAACCAGCGCTCAGCCAAGTCCCGCTCCCTCGGCGGAGTGCAGGAATCGCACCTCCCCCAGGCGCAGTTCGAGGACCCGTACGCGCCGCTGTTCCCGCTCTCCTACTACGCCATGGCCGCGCAGCGCTACCTGCACTCCTACGGGGGCGGGCGGGAGTGGCTGGCGGAGGTGGCGGTGGCCGCGCGGGAGTGGGCGCTGCTCAACCCCAAGGCATTCCGTCACGGGGCCGGGCCGCTGACCGTCGAAGAGGTACTGGCGGCCAAGCCGATCTCCTCTCCGCTGACGGTCGCCGACTGCTGTCTCGTCACGGATGGCGGAGGCGCGATCGTCTTGACGTCGCTGGAGCGGGCCCGTGATCTGCCGAAGCCGCCGGTGGTCGTGCTGGGCTACGGGGAGTCCACGACCAACGCCTCGATGACGGCCGTCGATGATCTGCTGCGTCCGGGGTCGTTCGCCTCCGGGGCCGCCGCGTTCGCGATGGCGGGACTCGGGCCGTCCGACGTGGACGTCTTGGAGGTCTACGACTCCTTCACCATCACGGTGCTCCTCACCCTTGAGGGGCTGGGCTTCTGCAAGCCGGGCGAGGCGGGCGAACTGATCGCCGGCGGACGGATCCGCCCTGGTGGGGAGCTGCCGTTGAACACCTCCGGCGGCGGGCTGTCCTACAACCATCCGGGCATGTTCGGGCTGCTGCTGCTCGTCGAGGCCGTCCGCCAGCTGCGCGGTGAGTGCGGCGGGCGGCAGGTCCCCGGCGCGGAGGTCGCCCTCGCACACGGTACCGGTGGCATCTTCTCCACCCACGCGACGGTTCTCCTGGGGGTCGACCGATGAGTGAACTGGACATCCCCGTTGACGAGGTCACCTCTCCGTGGTGGGAGGCCACCCGGGAGCGGCGTTTGACCGTCCAGAGGTGCCGTTCGTGTGAGCGTCTCCAGCACTATCCGCGTGCGCTGTGCACCGGCTGTGGCGGCACCGACCTGGATTTCACGGATGTCTCGGGTCTGGGTGCTGTCGATTCCTTCACCGTGGTGCACCGCGCCCCCCGGCCCGACCTGGAGGCGCCCTATGTGGTGGCCCGGGTCCGGCTCGCCGAGGGGCCGCTTTTGCTGACCAATCTCGTGGACGCCGCTCCCGGTTCCTGGCGGTGTGATGCGCCCGTGAAGGTCGCTTGGCGCGCGCTGCCCGATGGCCGGAACCTGCCGGTGTTCGCCCCTTTGAACGAGGACTGACTGATCATGGATTTCTCTCTCTCCGAAGAGCAGAAGATGTTCCGCGACACGCTGCGGGATTTCGTCAACAAGGAGATCCGCCCCGTGGCCCAGGAGTGGGA
>JAFACJ010000762.1 GCA_023425615.1 Actinomycetes bacterium | reverse complement strand
GGAGGAAGGTCAGCGTTCGAAGGCGGACTTCAGGGTGCCGGGCGAGTAGAAGACCGTCTCGCCGGTGGCGTCGTTCACCGCGTCGTTGTCGGTGGCGATCCACACGCGCCCGCCGCCGGTGACGCCCAGGCCCTCGACCTTCTCCTGGACCCAGCCGCCGAAGCCCTTCAGGTCGGGCAGGAGGTCGCGCTCCAGGGTCTTGGCCAGGACGGGGAGGCCCTCGGGGTCACCGGTGGGCAGGGCCACCGAGTAGACCTTCTTGTGCGCGGCCGCGATGCCGGACGCCTTGTCGCGCTCGACCAGCAGCAGGCGGCCGCCGGCGTAGGTGATCTCCGACAGGCCGTTCCAGTTGGCCGTCGACGCCGAGGGCTGGAGCCGGTAGCCGAACCAGGCCCACGCGCCCGTGGAGGGGGTGTAGCGGCCCAGTCGCACGACATCGGCGGGATCGGTGCTCACGGGCCGCTGGAGGGTCACCCAGACCTGCTCCCCGCCGCCCGAGCCCACGACGGTGACGCCTTCGAAGCCCTGGCCGCCCAGCCCCGCCGCGACGTCCGCGGGCAGCGGGATCTCCTGCTGGACGGCGCCGGACGCGTCGAGGCGGACGAGCAGGTTCTGCGGACCCTTGGCGCCCTCGGAGGCCAGCCAGAAGCCGCCACCGGGACGGGCGGCGATGCCCTCGGCGTCGTAGGCGGCGGGCGCCCCGCCCTTGGTGACGGTCAGCGCCTTGGTGATCGTCGCGGGCTTCTCGCCGGTGTCGATCGTGAAGATCTCGGTGGGCTTGTACGCCGAGTCCCACACGGCGTACAGGCCGTCACGGCTGCCGGGCACCGCCGACAGGCCGGACAGGGCGCCCCAGCCGATCGGGGCGCCGCCCTGGGACGCCGAGACCAGGCCCGGCACCTTCGGCTTGCCGAGCCCGAACACCTGGACGCCGGCCCGCAGCCCCACGGAGGCGTCGTCGGTCTCGCTGGAGACGATGAACAGGCCGCGTGACGGCACCGCCAGCAGCCCCTCGGGCCCGGCGTTGGTGGGCAGGAACTGCACGAAGCCGGGCTTGGACGGCCGGCTCACGTCGTACACCGCGACGAAGTTCGACCGCTCGGAGCCGACGAACGCATAGCGGCGCCCCTTGTACGTGGCGACGGTGAGGCCCTCGGGCTCGGCGCCCTTGTTCTCCGCGCGGTCGTCGTTGTGCTGGCCGTACCGGACGGCCAGGTGCTCGAAGGAGTTGCCCGCGTCCCAGACGACCTTCCCGCGGTCGTCGAACACCGTCCAGCCGCGGGTGCCGCCCTTCCAGTCGCCCTCGTTGGCGGTGGCCAGGTGCTCGTCGTCGATCCAGGCGACGGAGTCGGGCTCCCGCGGCACGTCCTGGATGGACCCGGTCAGCGAGATCCGCCCGTCCTCCTCGGTGTCGATGCCCGTCACGGTGACCTTGCCGGCGGAGAAGACACGCTCGACGCGGCCGGTACGCAGATCGACGATGGCGACGCCGTTGTTCTCCTGGAGCGTGACGGCGACCTCGCCCCTGCCGTTGATCGACACGTACTCGGGCTCGGGGTCCTGCGGGGTGTCGAGACCCGCCTTGACGAACGCGGGCAGCGCGCTCCCGTCGGCCTGGGTGAAGGGCACCTTCCGCAGCCCCCACGAGGCGGGGTCGTTCTCCTTCTCAAGATCGAGGATCTGGAGGAAACCGCCGGGCGCCTGCGGCAGGTCGCCCTCTTCCCCGCCCGCGGGCGTGAACTCCTCGTCCCGCTCGTTCTCGATGGCGATCGCCGCGTACTTCCCGGACACCGCGATCGAGTCGGGCTGCCCGCCCAGCTCGATGCTCCGCACGGTCTTGCGGTCCTTGACGCGGACGACGTCGACCCGCCCGGACGGCTCGGTGTGGCTCTTGCTCGTGTCGATGACGACCAGCGCGTACTGGCCCACCACGGCCACGGACGTGGGCTCGTAGCCGAGCTCGATCGTGCCGAGGCCGCGGGGAGAGCCGGGGTCGCCCAGGTCGAGGAACCCGATGCGCTTGCCCGGCGCGTCGGTGTAGATGAGCGTCCGCCCGTCCTGGCCGACCGCGCTGATCTCCGCGACGGACTCCCCGCCGCCGCCGTTCTGGTACACGGGGTAGGTCGCGAGCCGCTCGAACAGCGGTCCCCTGTCCTTGGCGCCCGCCGGAGCCGTTCCCGCCATCCCGGCGAACGCGACGGCTCCCGCCGCCAGCCCGGCCGCCCAACGCACACGTCGTCGCATGTCTCTCCCGGTTCGTTCCAAAAACGCGCGTTGACCTTCTCAGCGCGATGGAACCGTCGGGTGAACACGGCGCGACCGCCGTCTGAAAACCCTGAGGTCGGCGCGGCGGTGTCCGGTGAACACCGGATGGCCGGCGTCTGAAGACCCGGGACCGGTGCGGCGCCGCCGAGGGCCGGAGGGGAGGGGCGGAGGGGGGAGAAGTAGGGTCGGGGGATGCGGGTCTGTTGCGAGAGCATGCGGGGGCAGCTGGAGAAGCGGTGCCCTCGGCACGATGATCCGTACGCGTGCCCGGATCGGCTGGTGGTCCACTCGGTGGAGTTCGGGATCTGGGGTCTGATCGTTCACGACGGGGGAAGGACGGCGGTTCCGATCGCCTTCTGCCCATGGTGCGGGACGAAGCTGGCGGGGTAGCCGGCTTCGCGGGGGCGCCCGGTCAGTAGGGGAGGATCCGGCCTGACGGGGTGCGCAGGTCGAGTGACTGCGGCTTGCGCGGAATGCGTGGAAGCTTGACGATCTGCTGCTGACGGGCCATTTCGATCATCTCCCCTCGAAGGGCGGTGTTCAACCGGCGTGGTCGTTCACCTGAGGCGGAAGAATCCGCTGGTTTTGGTGAGCTTATGCGACTTCAGGTGGTTGTTCATCCGATTTTCCGGTGGTGGATCTCACTCGGAGCGATCGTATGGTG
>JAFACJ010000689.1 GCA_023425615.1 Actinomycetes bacterium | reverse complement strand
CATCGGCGCGTTGGCGATGCGCTGCGCGAGCTTCAGCGCCGCCGCGTCGACCTGGTCGTCGGGCACCACGGAGTTGACGAGGCCCAGCCGGTGCGCCTCCTGCGCGCTCACGCTGTCACCGGTCAGGTACATGTGGTTCATCGCCTTGAACTGGGTCAGCCAGGGCAGCAGCAGGAGCGGCGACAGGGTGCCGTGCCGGATCTCGGGCTCGCCGAACGAGGCGTTCTCGCCGCAGACCGTCAGGTCGCCGATGAGCGCGAGGTTGCAGCCGGCGGCCAGGGCGACGCCGCGGACCGCGGTGATGAGCACCTTGTCGAGGTACCAGAGGCGCTGCATCATGGCCGCGTTGCGCACCGCGATCCGGTCGGTGTCCATGGTGTCCTCGGGCGCCGGGTCGTTGATCATGTCGATGCCCGAGGAGAAGGCGCGCTCGCCCTCCGCTCCCAGCACCACGACCTTGACCTCACGGTCGCGCTCCAACTCGTCGATGGCCGCGTTGAACTCGGCGACCGTCTGGGCGCGCAGGGCGTTGAGCGCCTTGGGCCGGGACAGGGTCAGGACGGCGACCTGACCGTGTCGCTCAAGGCGAAGATCTTCGTAGGACACGACCCCTCCAACTCAAATCGGTTCGGTTAGTGAACCATCGATTTGCATAGTGGATCGAGTTGGAGCCCATCCGTCAAGATACGGACGGAATGTTTACCTGAGTGAAACAGGCGAGTCCGCAGGTGAAACCTGATCACCGGAGGATTTGGACACCCCCTCCCGTTGACAAGGGCTCCCGGACTATGCCAATCATGAACCAGAAGTTCGCTGAGTGGACCAGGTGGGGTGTCGATGCAGTTCGATCTCGTGGTGACAGGCGGTACGCTCGTGGACCCCGACTGGGGTGAGCTGTCCGGTGGGCTGGCGGTACGCGACGGCCGGATCGCCGCGCTCCTGGCACCCGGCGAAACGCCCGACGCGGCCGAGACCATCGACGCCTCGGGTCTGGTCATCCTGCCCGGAGTCATCGATCCGCACACCCATCTCGGATTCGCGCGGTCCTTCGAGGAGGACGTCGAGACCGAGACGCGCTCGGCGGCGCTCGGCGGCGTCACGACCGTCATGAGCTTCCACCGCCAGTACAAGGGCGCCGAGCCCGCGCCGTACGACGAGCTCCCCGAGCTCATCGCGGCGATCGACGCCCGCGCCGCCGTGGACGTCGGGCTGCACTTCGGCATGCTCGCCGAGTCCCAGGTCCGCCAGATCCCGCGGTACGCGGCGGCGGGCGTGACCTCGCACAAGTTCTACATGGCCTACCGCGGCCCGGACGGCGCCACGGTCGGGATGGTCAACGAGTGCGACGACGGCCTGCTGCTGGAGGGGCTGCGCCTCATCGGGGAGCAGGGCGGCGTCGCCTGCATCCACGCCGAGAACACCGACATCGTGAACCGCACGATGCGCCAGGTGCGGGAGTCCGGCGCGGACGGGCTGCGCGCCTGGTCAAAGGCCCGGCCGGCGTTCGCCGAGGCCGAGAACATCCAGCGTGTGGCGTTCTTCGGGCGCGCGGCGAAGGCCGGCGTGTACCTCGTCCACATCGGCTCGGCCGAGAGCCTCGACGCGGCACGGCGGGAGCGCGCGAACGGCGGCCGGGTCTGGGTCGAGACCTGCCCGCACTACCTCACGCACACCTACGACAGCGAGTCGGGGCCGCTCGCCAAGATCAATCCCCCGGTGCGCGGCGCCGGCGACCTCGAAGCCCTCTGGCAGGGCCTCATCGACGGCGACGTCGACACCGTCGGCACCGACCACTGCGCCGTCCCGCTCGACCGCAAGCAGGGCGACATCTGGAAGGCCTCGGCCGGCTTCCCCGGCATGGCCACCACGCTGCCCGTGCTGCTGTCCGAGGGCCACCACAAGCGGGGCATGAGCCTCCAGCGGATCGCCCAGGTGCTGTCGGGCAACTCCGCGTCCATCTTCGGGCTGAAGGGCAAGGGCACGCTGCGGATCGGCGCCGACGCCGACCTCGTCCTGTGCGACCTCGACGCCGAGCGGACCGTCGACCAGCGCGACCTCGGCGGCTCGGCCGGCTACAGCATCCTCGAAGGCCGCAGGCTGCGGGGCTGGCCCGTGCGCACGCTGCTGCGCGGACGCACCGTCGCCGTCGACGGCGAGGTGACGGGCGCCCCGGCCGGCCGCTTCCTCCCCCACTGACCTCGGGCCGCCCCGGCGGTCCGCACCGATCACCATCGAGAAACGAGAAGGGTTGCCCCTGCTATGAAGGCCAAGGTTCTGCTGGTCCAAAACGGCCCGGCCACGACCGACACCGCGAAGAACATCGAGGAGAACCTCGCGATCGTCGCTGAGGCGACCCAGGACTACCGGCCGGACTTCGTGCTGTTCAGCGAGCTGTCCAGCACCCAGTACTTCTGCGGATACAACACACCGGAGCACTTCAAGCTGGCCGAGCCGATCGACGGCCCGTCCGTGCGCCGGTTCCAGGAGCTCGCCCGCGAGCTGGGCAGCTACGTGCTGTTCCCCTTCTATGAGAAGGGCGAGGTCAAGGGCGAGTTCTACAACAGCGTCGCGGTCATCGACCGCGACGGCGAGCTGATCCCCGGCGACCTGCCGGGCGGCGGGCGGGTGCGGGTCTACCGCAAGAACCACATCCCCGACCAGTGGAGCTACAGCCCCGGACTGAACGAGCGCTACTACTTCAAGGAGGGTCCCGGCCTGGCGACCTTCCGCACCGAGTACGGCAAGATCTCCATCCTCATCTGCTACGAGCGCTCCTTCCCCGAGGCCTGGCGGGTGCTCGCGCTCCAGGGTTCGAAGATCATGTTCGTGCCGGTCGCGGCGTGGGGCCCCAACCGCGCCGACTCCTGGGGCGGCGAGCTGCGCACCGCGGCGATCCAGAACGGCCTGTTCGTCGTCGCCTCGAACAAGGGCGGCGTCGAGGAGACCGAGGGACCGCGGCACTTCTTCGGCGCGAGCCGGATCATCAGCCCGCTCGGCGAGGAGCTGGCCGCCGCGCCCGCCGGCGAGGGACCGCACATCCTGAAGGCCGAGCTCGACCTCGACGAGATCGACCAGCACGGCGTCCGCTACACCTTCTTCCGCGACCGGCGGCCCGAGCTGTACACGTCGCTCAGCGACGAGCTCGCCCGCGGCGTCCTGTAAGGGGCAGGGATGGAATTCGGAGTATTCCTCGGTTCCCAGTACGCGGCGGACGAGGACATCTACGCGGCCTTCCAGGGCCTCGTGCACCAGACGCGGGTCATCCGCGACACCGGTTACGACGCGATCTGGCTGGGCCAGCACTTCCTGAGCGCGCCCGAGCAGTATCTGCAGACCACCCCCATGCTCGGCCGGCTCGCCGCCGAGACCGGGGAGATGAAGATCGGCACCAACCTGCTGCTCCTGCCGCTGATGAACCCCGTCGACATCGCCGAGCAGTACGCGACGATGGACGTCATCAGCGGCGGCAGGCTCATCCTCGGCGTCGGCCTCGGCTACCGCGACGAGGAGTTCAACGCCTTCCAGCTGCGCCGCAAGGACCGGGTGGGGCGGCTGGAGGAGGGCATCGAGATCCTGCGCCGGCTGTGGACGGAGGACGACGTCTCCTTCCAGGGCAGGCACTTCACGCTCGACGGCGTGACGATCCGCCCGCGCCCGCTGCAGAGCCCCCGTCCGCAGATCTGGATCGGCGCCACCGCCGACCCGGCCATCAAGCGGGCGGCGCGGCTCGGCGACGCCTGGATCGCCACCTCGATGACCGAGTGGGGCGAGATGAAGCGGCAGGTCGACCTCTTCCACGAGACCCGCCGCGAGGCGGGGCTCACCGGGAAGGTGGACTTCGCCAAGTGCGTCGAGGTCTTCGTCGGCGACGACAAGGAGAGCGCCCTGCGGGAGGCCGAGCCCTACATCGGCGCCAAGTACGCGGCCTACTACCGCTGGGGCATGGGCGACAACGTGCCCGGCGAGAGCGGCGCGGGCATCGCGGACTTCGCGGACCTCACCCGCAACCGCTTCATCGTCGGCGGTGTCAAGGACGTCATCGAGGACTGCCTGTACCACCGCGACGTCCTCGGCGTGACCCATCTGATCGTCCGGCTGAACTTCCCCGGCATGTCCGCCGAGCTGGTCGAACGGAACATCCGGCGGTTCGGCGAAGAGGTCATCCCGGCCGTCCGATGAGGTCCCTTCTCTCGCCCGGAGCCCCGTTCCCCGAGGGGAGCGGGGCTCCGGGCTTCCAGCTATCCCTCGACGAGCAGGCAGTCGACCGCGA
The DNA here is from genome assembly GCA_023425615.1 of Actinomycetes bacterium. GTDB lineage: Bacteria > Actinomycetota > Actinomycetes > Streptosporangiales > Streptosporangiaceae > Actinocorallia. The sequence goes on along the minus strand of JAFACJ010000689.1, from coordinate 481 downwards.
CGACGCCCTCGCCGGCCGGGAGCACCAGCAGCGGGTTCATCTCGGCGGCGGCCAGGCCCGGCAGGGAGGCTGCCAGCTCCGAGAACCGGACGACGGCCTCGACCAGCGCCTCGCGGTCATGGGCGGGGCCGCCGCGGTATCCGGCCAGCAGCCGCCCGAGGACGCTCCCGTCGAGCAGTTCGGCGACGTCGGAGGCGGCGACCGGCACCGGCCTGGACTCGGCCCGCCCCATCAGCTCGGCGAGGATCCCGCCCGGCGCGACGGTCAGGACCTGGCCGGCCTGCGGGTCGTCCACGACGCCGACGAGGCACTCCAGGGCGTCCCCGCCGACCATCCGCTGCACGAGGATCCCCTCGATCCGCGCCTGCGGCGCGTGCTCCCGCACGGTCGCGAGCATCGTCCGCGCCGCCTCCTCGGCCTCGGCCGGGGAGCCGATCTTGAGCCTGACCCCGCCGACCTCGGTCTTGTGCTGGATGTCGGG
>JAFACJ010000675.1 GCA_023425615.1 Actinomycetes bacterium | reverse complement strand
GTCCTCGATGCCGTTCTCACGGAGCGCCATCCACCATGTGGCGGCGTTGATGGCGATGGTGGGGATGCCGAGCCAGCGTTCGGCCTCGTCGGCGAGGGAGACCATGGACAGGTTGGTGCCGCACTGGATGAGGGCGTCGACGTCGCCCTCGGCCAGCTCGCTGAGCGCGGTGCGCAACTCGTCCTCGGTGACGTGGGCGATGGAGACGGCGGTCGGGCACTTCAGACCGATGATCTTGTCGACCTCGAAGCCGAGCTCGTTGAAGAAGGTGCGGACGTTGGCGTCGCCGACGGGCTGGTAGGGGGTGACGACGCCGATGCGCCGCGCCCCGTACAGCTTCAGCGCGCGTTCGCACGCCTCGGCCCCGGTGGCGACCTGGAGGCCGGTGAGGTCGTGGATCTGCTTGATGAAGGCGCGGTTGCCCTCGACGCCGCCCCAGAACGTCTCGGCGGACATGCCCATGACCATGTAGTCGGGCTCGCAGGTGAGGACCCGCTCGCAGGCGGCGCCGATCTCCTCGCGGATCTGGTCGAGCAGCCGCTCCATGCCCTCGTCCCCGGCCATGTTCTGGTCGCGGATGTGGATGCGGGAGAAGTGCGCCGTGACTCCCGGCACTCCCATCCGGTAGAAGTCGGGCTCGACGATGGTGTTGGTGGAGGGCGCGATGACGCCGAACTTGCGGCGCCAGCCCAGCGCGTCGGTCATGCCGGGATCTCCTGTTCCTTCTGCTCTTGGAGGGTGAGCGCGCGCCAGGCGGCGAAGGCGAAGACCGCCTGGGACGCGGTGTTGATCGACTGCTCGGTCCACTGGAGCGCGATGGTCTGGTGCTCCTGGCCGCCGAGCGGGCCGAGCGCGTACTGTCCCGCTATCCACAGCAGGAACAGCTTGTGCCTGCGGAAGAGGAACACGGCGGCGGCGGTGCTGACGCCGATGGTGAGGATGAGCATCGGCATCGTGTCGCCGATCGCGAACGACGTGCCGAGGCACGCCATCCACAGCCCGGCCGCCGCGGGGATGGGCAGCCGCGGCTCCAGTGCCTTGATGAGGGTGAGGAACCCCGCCGACAGCAGCGGGAACAGCGCCAGCGGCACCACCCACAGGTCGACGTCGGTGCTCGCGATGAGGAGCTTCCAGCCGCTCTTGGCGAACCCGCCGAGCCCGAGCAGCAGCGCGGCCGCCTGGACCAGGCGGGTGTCCAGGTCATCGAGCCGGGCCAGGAGCAGCGTCCCGGTGACGGTGAGCGCCACCGGGACGAAGTCCTCGAGTGCCAGGAGGACGGGATAGTCCATCCCGCTCATGCGAACAGGTCCCGCTTGCGGAAGGCGGCGGTGGCGAACCGGAAGGCGATCTTCCCGCCGGTCAGCCAGGCGACCCGTCCGCCGTTCTTCGTGCCCTTGAGGATGCCCTCGGCCAGGAACGGGGTGACGGTCTCGACCTTGTCGGCGAGGATGTTGAAGACCTTCTTGGCCTTCTCCAGCTCCTCGGGCGTGTAGTCGTGCGTCAGCAGGTCGGTGACGACCATGCCGGGCGACAGGTGCGCGGCCTTGACCGGGGTGTCCTTCAGCTCCTTGGCGAGCCCGTCGGTGAGGTAGGTGACGGCGCGCTTGGTGGCGCCGTAGGCGGTGAGCCCCGGCATGGTGCGTCCGTCGCTGCCGAAGCCCTCCATGTTCCAGACGGGCCCCGAGCCCTGCTCCAGCATGTGCCTGACGGCGACGGCGCTGCCGTTGAGCACACCCAGCAGGTTCGCCGAGACGACAGTCTCGATCTGCTCGGCGGGGAGTTCGGCGACGGGCTTGCGGGAGGTGGAGACGCCGGCGTTGTTCACCCAGTGCGCGACGGGGCCGAGCGAGGCGGCCTTCTCCCACAGCGCCTCGACCTGCGCCCGGTCGGTCATGTCGCACACGACACCGGTCGCGCCCAGTTCGGCCGCGGCGGCGTCGACGCCGGAGCGGCCGCAGACGACGACGGTCGCGCCGCGGGCGATGAGCTCCCTGGCGAGCCCGAAGCCGATGCCCCGGGTCCCGCCGGTCACGACGATCACCGCCATGCGAGCACCCCGTGGATGACGCCGGACGGCCGGTTGCCGTCGCACACCTCGTAGGTGACGGCGAGGGTCTCGCCCGCGTTCATCCCCGGCGTCGCGTCGATCATGAACTCGCGGCCCTTGATCTTGGTGACGTCGGTGAAGTGGACGCTGGTGAAGTTGGCGCGCCCGAACGCCTGGGCGTTGCCCCACGCGTCGGGGCCCTCGTAGAACATCCGCGTCCCGTCGCGGCGCTGCTCGACGGTGTAGGACCGCTCGATCGCCCCGGACCAGGTGACGTGCGCGCGGGTGCGCAGCAGGTCGATCGGCTCCAGCTCCAGGGTGACGGTGACGTCGCCGATGAGCTTCTGGTCGGCGCCCCACAGCTCGCACACGCCCTCGTACCCGCCCGCCTTCTTCGTCGGCAGGATGAACGGGACGGGCCCGTTGCGGGTCTCGGCCTCCAGGTGGGCGGGGATGTCGTAGTCCGGTGAAGAGGGGCGCTTGTAGACGCCGTTGAAGCAGCCGACGACCGTCCAGCCCTGGTAGAGGACCGAGGAGTACACCTGGGTCTCGCCGTCGGGCAGGTTGTGGTTCCAGGTGTTGAGGTCCACCTGCCAGCCGGGCCCGTAGTAGTGGGCGTCGACGAACCCGCCGTACGGCTGGCCCGTTCCGAAGAAGTCGGGGCCGGTGTAGACGCGGTCGCTGTCGGAGTCGATGACCCCGAACGCGAACGGCGCGCCCAGCCGGAACCGCCCGGCCAGCTCACCGCCGCCCTCCAGCCCGCCGTCCATGTAGTAGGTGGTGGTGCCGTCCTCGAACACCGACGAGCGCCGGATGTCCTCGTAACCGCACCACACCCCCTGGGCGTCGAAGAGGGACGGGCGGCCGTGCCACTCGCCGGCGATGCGGTTCTGCCATTCGCTGGGCTCGCTCACGCCTGCACCTCGTTGGAGATGAGCTCGGCGCGCAGCTTGTCGGAGGTCTCCTGGCCGACGAGCCGGGCGACCCGCTCCCAGACCGGGTCGACGGCGGGGCTGAACAGGTTCTCCCGGTTGAGCCGGTCGCGGGCCGCCAGGTCGGTGTCGGAGAGCGTCGCGAGGACCTCGTCGGACAGGCCGGACTCCAGCAGCGCCGACCAGTGCGCGAAGTAGTCGTCGACGAAGGCGTCGAAGGCCTTGAACTGCTCCTCGTCGGCGCGGTTGACCAGCATCCAGGGCGACATCATCGCGTACTGGCGGGGGCCGATCGCGGCGCGCAGCGAGCCGAAGACCTCCTTGGACCGCTCGAAGACGGGGCTGAGCGGCTCGAACACGGCGTCCACGTAGGCCAGGTGGGAGGCGAGCTCGGCGCGGGGGACGAGGTCGAGGTGGAAGGCGAGGGTGCCGCCCGCCTCGACGGAGTCGAGGGTGAAGTGCGGCAGCGCCGAGTCGTCGGGGGTGAAGGCGAAGATCATGTGGCTGTCCATGCCGATCTGCGGCACGACGAGGCTGATCGTCACCACCTTGGCGATCTTGCTGCCGGTGCGCACCTCGAGCCGCCCGACGGGGTCGGGGCCCATCGCGCCGAACAGGTCGAGGCCGTGGACGAGCTTGAGCTCCTCCGCCCCCTCCAGCTTCGCCAAAGTGCGGTCGAACAGGCCCTTGGGCAGTGAGGTCATGCCTGCGACTCCTTGTCATCGGCTGCGGTCTCGGTGGTCTCTGCGGCCTCGGCGGCCTGGGCGGCGGCACGTTCGGCCTCGCCCTTGAGGATGGAGTCGTCCACCCGGGGGTGCTCGCCCCTGGCCTTGTGCACCCAGGCGCGGGCCAGCTCGGGGTTGTTCTTGCGGGCGGGCGAGGGGATGACGGTCGCCTCGCGGCGCGGGACGTCGCCCATGATGCGGTCCTCGTCGCCGAGCATCCAGCCCTTGTCGGCGAGCTCCTGCCGGCGGCGGCGGTAGTGCACCGCGATGAGGTCGGACTTGACGTGCAGTTCGGCGGCCAGGTCGGCCGGCAGCAGCTCGGGACGGGTGCCGTCGACGACGGGGACGTCCTGGGCGAAGATGCCGTAGATGCGCTTGAGGGCGTTCTTGTCGGCCCAGTCGCCGGTGAAGAAGTCACGGAGGCCGACGAACTTCACCAGCGTGGTGGTCTCGTCGATCGGGATGTTGCTGTCGTAGATGATGATGTTGCCCATGGGCAGCCGCACGTGCAGCTTGATCATGTTCGGCAGCATCCAGCCGGCGGTGGTCTCGACCGGCGGGCGGTCCTTGAGGTCCTTGGTCTTGCCGCTCAGGCGCCCCCACAGGCCCTTGGCCTGGGGCGGGTAGAGCCGGACCGTCGCGAACGCCGACCACTCGTCGGGCATCTCGACCTCGTACTCCTCCACCTCGGGCCGCTCGGGGTTGCCGAAGCGCCCGGCGTGGACGAACGGCGTGTGCGCGACGTCGCAGCCGTTCTCCAGGATGCGCTCGTAGTTGGAGTTCCAGAGGTACTCGCCGTAGACCGGCTTCCAGCGTCCGCCGTCCTTCTTCAGGTCGTCGAACTCCGGCCAGTGGGGGATCGGGGGGCGGTCCTCCTCGGCGAGGTCGCCCATGAAGACCCACACGAAGCCGTACTTCTCCTGGGTGGGGTAGGAGTCGACGCGCGCCTTCTTCGGCATGCCCCGGCCCTCCAGGTTGGCCGGGATCCTCACGCAGGCGCCGTCGGGCACGAATTCCCAGCCGTGGTAGGGGCAGACCATCTTGTCGTCCTTGACCCAGCCGCCCGACAGCGCGGCGCCGCGGTGCGGGCACAGGTCAGACAGGCAGACGACCTCGCCCTTGCTCGTGCGGTACAGGACGAAGTCCTGGCCCAGACAGGTGATCTTCTTGGGCTTGCCGGTGACCTGGTCGCTGGTCTCGACCGCGTACCAGAAGTTCTTCAGCATCAGTGCTCCCGCAGTGACACGGAGGGAGGCGGGTTCTTCCGCACGTTCTCCAGGGGTTCGGGGTCGCCGTCCAGCCGCGCCTTCAGGAAGGCCAGCAGCACCTCCAGGTAGGCGGCGCGGCTCTCGGCGGGGTCTCGCTCGGGCTCCAGGTCCAGGAAGGCCCGCGCGGCGG
>JAFACJ010000611.1 GCA_023425615.1 Actinomycetes bacterium | reverse complement strand
GCGTCCCCCTACGGCCAGCCGCAGCAGGACCCGGCGTCGCCTTACGGGCAGTCGCAGCAGGACCCGGCGTCGCCTTACGGGCAGCAGACCCAGCCGGCGGTCCCGCAGGCGCAGACCCCCGAGGAGGAGGCGACGCGCGCGTTCTCGCCCGGCGGCCAGCAGTACGGGCAGCACGCGGCCCAGCCCTACGGCCAGCCGCAGCACGGTCAGCAGCAGCCCTACGGGCAGCCGCAGGACCAGGCGCAGCAGTACGGCCAGCCGCAGTACGGCCAGCAGCCCTACGGCCAGATGCAGGACCAGGCGCAGCAGTACGCCCAGCCGCAGCAGCACGAGGCCGCAGAGGAGAAGTCCTCCAACGCGGTATGGATCTGGCTCGGCCTGATCGCCCTGGTGGCGATTCTCGTGATCATCGGAGCGTTCTTCCTCTGATCGCTTCACGTGGGTGGCCCGTATGATCTCCATGACATACGGGCCACTTGTGTTCTTTTCCGAACCCTGGAACTTTCCTCTCAAAGACCGACGTTCTTCATGTTGTTCGCGCAAGTGGGCGGCGACGCCCGCCCCGCGAAGGTTGCGCGACAGGCCCGCCACCCGGTAATGGCTTTTCGCTTTGACCTCGACAGCAGGGGTTGGGTACCCTCTCTCTTCGTGCCCGCTCTGCGCGGGCTCGCATGCGTGCTCTCCAAATGCCGCCCAAGGCGGCCCGGGGCGGCGCAGACTCACTCCCCCGGCTTGGCTCGGCTCCCGCTATGGGGCCGGACGGGTCACGGACGGCGCGACACGCCCGACCACGGGGGTCGGTGAATCAAACGAACCTGCAGGTCAGAGGCTCGCGAGAGTGGCTGATCAGGGTTATGCGCGGACGAAAAATTCCGGGTGTGACTCGCGCATACAAAACAGAGCGTGGACAGCCCACGCTCACCCGGCCGCGGAGGCCGGGCCCGGTAGGACGAAGGAAGACGGAGAAGCGGTGCCCACAATCCAGCAGCTGGTCCGCAAGGGCCGGCAGGACAAGGTGACCAAGACCAAGACGCCCGCGCTGAAGGGAAGCCCCCAGCGCCGCGGCGTCTGCACGCGCGTGTACACCACGACGCCCAAGAAGCCGAACTCGGCCCTGCGCAAGGTCGCCCGTGTCCGCCTGAGCAGCGGCATCGAGGTCACCGCCTACATCCCCGGTGTCGGACACAACCTGCAGGAGCACTCCATCGTGCTCGTGCGCGGCGGTCGTGTGAAGGACCTGCCCGGTGTTCGCTACAAGATCATCCGCGGTTCACTGGACACCCAGGGCGTCCGCGGCCGCAAGCAGGCGCGCAGCCGCTACGGCGCGAAGAAGGAGAAGAGCTAATGCCGCGTAAGGGCCCCGCGGGCAAGCGCGTACTGGTCGCTGACCCGGTGTACAACTCCCCGCTGGTCACCAGCCTGATCAACAAGATCCTGCTGGACGGCAAGCGCTCCATCGCCGAGCGCATCGTGTACAACGCGCTCGAAGGCTGCCGCGAGAAGACCGGCAACGACCCCGTCGTCACGCTCAAGCGCGCTCTCGACAACGTCAAGCCGACCATCGAGGTCAAGTCCCGCCGCGTCGGCGGCGCGACCTACCAGGTCCCGGTCGAGGTCCGCCCGGCCCGCAGCACCACCCTGGCGCTGCGCTGGCTGGTCACCTACTCCCGCGCCCGCCGCGAGAAGACCATGACCGAGCGCCTGATGAACGAGCTGCTGGACGCCTCGAACGGGCTCGGCGCCTCGGTCAAGAAGCGCGAGGCCCCCCACAAGATGGCCGAGTCCAACAAGGCCTTCGCCCACTACCGCTGGTAGCAGCGGCCGGCTGAACCCACGAGAGCAAGGACGCGAGCACAATGGCTGCTAAGACCGGTGTGGACCTCTCCAAGGTCCGCAACATCGGGATCATGGCGCACATCGACGCTGGCAAGACCACGACGACCGAGCGCATCCTGTACTACACGGGGATGAGCTACAAGATCGGTGAGGTCCACGACGGCGCTGCCACCACCGACTGGATGGAGCAGGAGCAGGAGCGGGGCATCACCATCACCTCCGCGGCCGTGACCTGCAAGTGGCCGGTGGAGAACGTCGAGCACACCATCAACATCATCGACACCCCCGGCCACGTCGACTTCACCGTCGAGGTGGAGCGCTCGCTGCGCGTTCTCGACGGCGCCGTGACCGTCTTCGACGGTGTGGCCGGTGTCGAGCCGCAGTCCGAGACCGTGTGGCGTCAGGCCGACCGCTACAGCGTTCCGCGTATCTGCTTCGTCAACAAGCTGGACCGCACCGGCGCCGACTTCCACCGCTGCGTCGACATGATCGTGAACCGCCTCAACGCGATTCCGCTGGTCATGCAGCTGCCGATCGGCGCCGAGGCGGACTTCCTCGGCGTCATCGACCTGGTCCGGATGAAGGCCCTGGTCTGGAACGCCGAGGCCAAGCTGGGCGAGATGTACAACGAGGCGGACATCCCGGCCGACCTGGCCGACGCCGCCGAGGAGGCACGCGGCCAGCTCATCGAGACCCTCGCCGAGAACGACGACGAGGTCATGGAGCAGTACCTGGAGGGCGAGGAGCCCTCCGTGGAGCAGCTCTACGCCGGTATCCGCCGGGCGACCCTGGCCGCCAAGCTCACCCCCGTGTTCTGTGGCACCGCCTTCAAGAACAAGGGTGTGCAGCCGCTGCTGGACGCCATCATCCGGTACCTGCCGTCGCCGCTGGACATCGAGGCGATCGAGGGCCACAAGATGGGCGACGAGGAGACCGTCATCGCGCGCAAGCCGAGCGAGGACGAGCCCTTCGCCGGCCTGGCCTTCAAGATCATGTCCGACCCGCACCTGGGCAAGCTGACCTTCGTGCGCGTGTACTCCGGTGTCCTGGAGTCCGGCTCCTCGGTCCTGAACTCCGTTCGGGACAAGAAGGAGCGGATCGGCAAGATCTACCGCATGCACGCCAACAACGGTGAGGAGATCGACCGCGTGGGCGCGGGCGACATCGTCGCCGTCATGGGTCTCAAGCAGACCACCACCGGCGAGACGCTCTGCGACGACAAGAACCCCGTGGTCCTGGAGTCCATGAGCTTCCCGACGCCGGTCATCGACGTGGCGATCGAGCCCAAGACC
>JAFACJ010000571.1 GCA_023425615.1 Actinomycetes bacterium | reverse complement strand
CTCGTCCCCTCCCTGGACGGCCTGGAGGCGCATCTGCGCAGGTTCGTCGACGCGGGGATCTCCAAGTTCGTCCTCGCCCCCGTGCACGGCCCCGCCGACTGGACGGCCGAGCTCACCGACGTCCGCGACGCGGCCCTCGCCCTCCAGACGTGAACAGAGGGATATACGAGATTTCTGGTAACCCATAGGATTCGCCGGGAACCGGGCGACCTTGATCCCGGTCTCATCGACGTGCCGCGGCCGTCGGCGAGAACCGCAGGGAAAGGCGTCGCTTGGAAGAAGGCACATCCTGGAGCGCGTTCGCCGGACTCGGCGTCGGCTTCGCACTCGCCCTGATCATCCTGGGCTTCTACTCGGTGGGCATCGACGGCGACCACCTCTGGATGATCTTCCTGGGCTTCCTGCTGGTCTTCGCCGTGAGCGTCCTGTCCAGCCTGAAGCTGGAGGGGGAGGATCCGGCGTGGCTCGTGATGGCCGTCTGCTTCGTCGTCGGCTGCGTGGCGGCCTACGGGACCTACCTCGGTATCCGCGCGCCGCGGTTGAGCGAGAGTTGGAGCGCGAAGGCCGACGAGCCGGACGGCCTGCGCGGCAAGGGCGTCTGGATGCTGGGCGACACGGTGGTGCGGGTGCGTTCGGACGGCGCCGTCGCCTACGCGCCGGCCGACGGCGCCGTCCGGTGGACGCACACCGTTCCCGGAACGCAGACCGTCTGCGCGATGAGCGACAGGGCCGAAGGCGGCATCGGCCTGATCGCCTACGCCGAGGACGGCGGCCCGTGCGGCCAGGTGGCCGCGCTGGACCTCGCCACCGGCAAGGCGCTGTGGCAGACCCGCACGTCGCTGCCCGAGCGGCGGGGCTCGGACGGGTTCTCCGGGGTCATGGCGCTCACCTCCAAGGTGGCCGTCTTCCCGGTGAAGAAGGGGCTGCGGGGTGTGGAGCCGCGTTCCCGCGAGCGGCTCTGGACGGCTCCGGCGCCCAAGGGCTGCTCCTTCGACGCCCGCTACGACGGCTTTGCCCTCGCCGGGGAGCGGCTCACCGTCGGCTACCAGTGCCGTAAGGGCGCCCGGATCGTCACGATCGACGCCGGGACCGGCCGGACCCTCTGGTCGGTACCGCTGCCGGGCACCGTCGTGGCGGCCGAGGCGATCTCGGCGGCTCCCGCGGTGGTGTACATCAGGGAGAGCGGCGAGCGCGGCCGTGACCGGATCCTCCTGTTCACGGCCGAGGGCCGCCAGTCCGGCGAGATCCCCGTCTCCGGTCCCGACGGTGCGATCGACCTCGGCTCCTCGGGGCTCGCGCTGCTGCCCAGGCCGTACGTTCAGGTCGGGGGCGACGCCGTCTACGCGAAGGTCGAGCAGAAGCACGGCTACGACCTGTTGGTCTCCTACGGACTGGACGGCGAGCGCCGGTGGAGCACCGACCTGGAGGACTACATCGAGGCGTTCTCGGTGAGCCCGAACGGTATCGCGATCGTGTCCCGCGACTCCCGCAAGGCCGATGACCTCGGCTGGCTGAGCGTCGTGAGCCCGGCGACCGGCGCGCGGAGGGAGCGGATCAGGCTGCCGTTCGATTTCGGGCGCGAGGCGGACGATCCCTGGCTGTACCACGGCCCGGACCTGACCGTCCTGGCCACCGCCGAGTCCGGCACCCCGGTCATCGCCTACCGCAGGAAGGGCTGAGCGCCCCGCGGGAGCGTCGGCCGGGCCCTGACCCCCGGCCGACGCCGTATCCGCGAGATGGCCGCACGTGACTTACATCTCTTTTGGGTAAAGGTAGCATAAACCTTTGGGTCACGGGCACGGATTTCAGTGACAACATCTTCACTTCCCGTTGGAGAGGGCGAGGGAACATGACCGTCACCGGAATCATCACCGCCATCATCGTCGGCGCGATCATCGGTATGCTCGGGCGGCTGATCCTGCCGGGCCGCCAGCCGATCGGCGCCCTGCTGACCGTGGGCGTCGGTATCGTCGCCGCGATCGTCGGCACCCTGCTGGCCCAGGAGGTCGGCGTGGCCACCACCGACGGCGTCGACTGGATCGAGCTCGCCTTTCAGGTGATCCTGGCCGCCGTGGGCGTGGGCGCCGTCGCCGCCCTGCGCCGCGGGCGCACCTACGACCGCCGCTACTGATGCGCGGCCGCGCCCACGAGGCCCCGTCTTCCGGAGATCCGGGAGGACGGGGCCTCGGCCTTTCCGGCGTTACAGATAGCCGCCCAGCCCCGGGGGCTCGGCGGGGGCGGCGGGCGCGGCGGTGATCCGGTCGGAGGCGTGGGCCATGGCGCTGAGCTCGGCCAGGGTGGCGCCCTCGGGGGAGAGGGGGGCGCCGGACGGCAGGTCGGCGCCGGAGCGCTCCAGCCACGCGGCGGCCTCGTCGCGGGGGAGGCGTCCGACCTCCAGTTCGGCGAGGCAGCGCCCGGGACGGACGACGGCCGGGTGCAGCCGGGAGAGGTCCTCGTTCGTGGTGATGGCCACCAGGACGTCGCGGCCCTGCCCGAGCATCCCGTCCGTCAGGTTGAGCAGCCGCGACAGGCCCTGCCCGGTGCTCTGCTTGGCCTCGGCGCGGATCAGCTCGTCGCAGTCCTCCAGGAGGAGCATCCGCCAGCGCGGCTCGTCGTCGCCTCTGTCGGCGCCGACCGCGACGTGCATGAGGTAGCCGGGCTCGGAGAACAACCGCTCGGGGTCGAGCAGGCAGTCGACCTGGCACCAGCCCGCCCACTCCCGCGCCAGCGCCCGCAGCAGGGTGGTCTTGCCGGTGCCGGGCGGGCCGTGCAGCAGCAGGAGCCGCCCGGTCAGCGCGGGCGCGGTGAGCCCCATGAGCCGGTCCAGCGCCGGTACCGCCGCGGACGGGTAGTTGCCGCGGATCTCCTCCCATGACGGCGCGGTGATGGTCCGCTTCCTGCGGATCGGCCCGCCGCCCCCGCCGCCGTGCCAGAAGCCCATCTCCACCCGTGTCTCGTCCTGGGGGGCGGGCTCGACGGCGTCGCGGATCGCCTCCTCCAGCACCGACGCGGCGAGTTCGGCCCGCACCGCGGTGACCTCGACCCGCGCCGAGTCGTTCTGCCAGCGGTGGGCGCGCAGCGTGTACCCCTCGCCGGCGGCCAGCAGCGTGGAGTCGCCGTCCTCGTCCTCCGCGGCGCGCAGCAGGGTGGAGTCGGCGGGGCGCAGCGGCGCGTGGGGACGGACCCGCTCCAGGCGCGCGGACTTGGCGTAGGGCTGGGTCCCGTGCGCGAACGGCTGCAGCGCCAGGGCGTCGATGATGTCGCCGGGGGAGTCGGAGTCGTCGAGGTTCATCACCCAGGAGATCTCCCGCTCGGGCGCCTGGGTGGCAAGAAGCCGGAGTTTCTCCTGCGAACTGGACATGTCCTAAATGATCACCTCATTCAGTGGTCACGTCCAGTGAATTTCACGAACGGCTCACAGGCCGCCGAGACGGCCTTCCAGGAGGACGAGGAGTTCCGACAGGCGTTCGGCCAGGTCGGCGCGGGAGGTCTCATCCAGGGCGGACAGGAACGCCGACTCATGGGCGAGCTGGGCCGGGAGCACCTCATCGACGAGGGCGCGGCCCGCCTCGGTGAGGGACAGATGGGTGACGCGGCGGTCGCGCTCGTCGGTGCGGCGCGAGATGAGGCCGCGCTCCTCCAGGGCGCGCAGGCGCTTGGTGACGGCGGCGCCCGAGGAGAAGGTCTCGCGGGCCAGCCGGCCGGGGGTGAGCTCCTGGCCGACGCGGCGCAGGGCGGTGATGACGTCGAACTCGGGGCGGGTCAGGCCGTGCCGTGCCAGCGGCGCGTCCTCGGCCTGCTGGAGCAGCAGGTAGCAGCGGTTCAGGCGGCCGATCACCGCCATGGGCGCGGTGTCCAGCTCGGGACGGACCCGGCCCCACTGCTGCATCACCCGTGCGACGACGTCTTCCACTGCCCCTGCGCCTCCTCAGCGTCCTGGAGCGACTGTATCCGTGCCAGCTCGCGGTGGCCTTCGCGTTCGGCCTTGGCGATCCGCTCCTCGGGCAGGTCGCGCCGCCACCACTCGCCGGCCGCGACGTCGGTCGCCTCGCGCAGTTCGACCAGTGCCAGGGTCAGTTCGGTGGCGGCGGGGGAGGGGGCGGCGGTACCGGCGAACTCCCTGGCCCGGCGGAGCCGCTCCAGCGCGCGGTCCACCCGGTGCGCGGCGCGGTGGTTGGTCACCAGCAGGCAGGCGGCCAGCCCCGTCAGGGCGCCGACGCAGGTGTCCAGCCACCGGTCGGTGATGAGCACGGAGCCGGGCTCGCTGGTGGTGAACTCCACCATGAGCAGCGCCATGGGGGTGATGAACACGGTGCCCAGCCAGTAGTTGCGGGGGATGAGCGACTCGGTCACGAACTGGCAGGCGAGGATCAGCAGCACCAGCGCGACGGCGCCCGTCCGGCCGACGGGCAGGAGCAGGGTGAAGACCAGCAGCCCGGCGAAGTTCCCCAGGATCCGCTGGAGCGCCCGCCTCCAGGACAGCTCGGCGTTGGCCTGGCACACCGCGGCCGCCGTGACGATCGCCCAGTACGGGTGCCCGACACCCACCAGCAGCGAGAGCCATCCGGCCAGGAGTGCGCCCAATAGGATCCGGACCGCCACCGGGAGCAGCCCGTGGAAGACGGAAGGCCGTGCGCCGTGCCGTTCGGCGGCGATCCCGGCGAGTTCGGCGAGCTGCCCGGCCGACAGGTCGACGTCCGGGACCGTGCCCTTCTCGCGCAGTTCGCGGGCGTCGGCGCGCAGCCGTTCGGCGTCGGGCGCGAGGAGGAGCGCCTCCTCGGCCCGGACGAGCAGCCGGTCGAGGCCGGAGGGCCGGGCGGAGAGGACCGCACGCCACGCCGCGTTGACGGCGGCCGCCGCCTTCTGGCGCGAGGCGTGGTCGGTGGCCCGCGC
>JAFACJ010000562.1 GCA_023425615.1 Actinomycetes bacterium | reverse complement strand
TGACCCGTACGCCGCTGGGTGGAATCAGGGCTGTAACGAAGGGAAATATTGTCGAGATATCCCCCACCGGGGCCATACGCATCCTAAATCGCCGCACCGGCGAAGTGGTCTACAGCCGTGGAGGAGGTGGCTGATGGCGGCATCACTGGACGACGAAGAACTACTCGCTGCCGTTAGTCTGATTGTCGGAAATGAAGTGAGAGTATCGCTGACTCTCTTTCCTGGCGGCGCAATATCGCTCGACCTTCGCTTGAATGATCGTTTCGTGTCAATCGATGGCCTTCCATCGCGGAACGAGTGGGGTGTCTCGGGTGACGAACATGATTCGGCCGGGTTCGCTGGTCATAGCGAAGTCTATGATTCGTTCGAATCCGCGCTGGAAGCGGCTCGTCGATGCTTTCTCTGATTTTGTTGCCGCCCCGTGCTCAAGATGGGTCTACGTCATAGCAGGCTGACTTGCTGGGGCTGCGGTAGGCCCCGTGGGCATCTCTCCTCGTTCGCGTGGGTTGCCGTCATCGTTGCCGTCACCGACGGAGGTCGTTTGTAGGATTTTTACAAGTGTTTTTCGAGAATTGTTGGTGTATGCGTCGGTCGGGCCGGGTCGGCCCCGAAGGGGCCGTTGCCCGGCGCGGGCAGCGCGGGTGATGGCGGCCCGCGGAGCGGGTCGCCCTTGAAGACGTACAGAAAGTCCTTATTTGAGAGTGGGGCGGGCTGCGTGAGGTCGAGCTGATCTTCGGGCCGTGGTGTCCGTGAACGTCCTGGTGGCGGCGTAGACGGTTTTGATCGTCTTGCCGGTCTTGCGGTCGGTGCGGCGCTGTTTGATCTGGATGGTCTGGGCGGGGTGGGGAAGAGCAGGCCGGGCCGGACGGTGCAGGCTTTGAGGCGGCGGATCTCCCCGCGGCCGTGTGCGGACTCCTTCGTCCGGTGGTTGAGGGGCACGTCGCGCCAGGGCAGGTCTTTGGGCTGCCGGTGCAGGGTGGGCTGGTGGCCCTTGATGATGAAGAGCTGGTCGGCCTCGGCCGCAACGACCTGTCGGGCGTGGTCGGTCTGGGTGTGCAAGGCGTCAGCGGTGACGACCACTGCGCGCAGGTCGAGTCCGCTGATGAGCGGAGCGAACGCCGGGATCTCGTTGCTCTTGGCCTCGACCTGCTTTTGGGCGATGACCAGTTGTCCGTCGTGCAGCGCCGCTGCCAGTAGGTGGACCGCGTTTTCGTCGGGGTGCGGCTGCCGCACAAGGTCTTGTCGTCGACCGCCAGTCCCATCAGACCGTGGTTGTCGTGCATGGCCTGCCCGATCGCTTGGCGGGCGGTCTTGAGCCGGGTCCAGTCCTGGGCGTCGATGGCTTTGATGAGGTGGCCCGCTTCGGAGGGGCTGCACCGGAGTTTCTGGAGCAGCTTTCATGACCTTGAGCTGGGCGTTCGCGCGTTCGCCCGTACCATTCCATCAGCACTGCCTACAACCTGACCATCAATGGTCTACATACATGCTATGAGCCTTTTCCAGCAGCCTTTCGAGGCTGCTGATCACAGCATGGTCGCGGACGGTGCGGCCGTTCTGGGGCGTGAAGAAGCCCCTGGTAGGACGGGGCGGGTCTCGATGGCCGGCGCCCTGGCCTCCCGGTGCTCCGTCAGCGGTTCGGCCCCCTCCCGTCGGCGAGCTTGAACACGGGTGCCGGGCTCCAGTTCGGGACGATGTAGCCGCGGGCGTCGCGAAGTAGCGCTCCAGGCCGTCCAGGTGCCGGTAGCGCTGGGGGATGGCGTCGAACAGCACGCTCGTGCCGAGCATCTGGTCGTAGAAGGAGAAGGTGTTCGACGGGATCGTGTCCAGCTCTGCCGCCCGCAGTTCCCTCCAGACCTCCTGCCGCAGTTCGGCGCCGGTCTTCTCCAGCGTGTCGGCGTCGATGCGTTCCGCCCAGTAGCCCTCGGTGGCGAACTCCAGTTCGCGCCGGGCTCCGATCTTGGGGTATCCGAGGAACGTCGTGTTCACGGCAGTTTCCCTCGCTATGCCACGGGCGGCTGGGCGGGAGGGGAGCGCACGACGGCGCGCGTCCCAGGCCCTCCCACGAGGCCGCGGATCACCGCGCGCCGGGCTGCGCGCGGGTGAAGGGCAGGTCTTCGGACTCGTGGGCGCCGCGCCTTACGGACGCGTCCTACCGGCTGTCGCTTCCCAGGACTTCCGACCCAGCGCTCATGATGGCTTTCGTTACCACTCACCGCTGCGGGGCAGTCCCGGAACCACACCGGGTTCCCTCTTACGACATCCGACTCCCGTGGGAAGCCGGAGGAACCCTCTGCGTGTCGTGGTCTATCCAGGCTCGTCGCGTACCGGGGACGGTGTGGTGTAGGGGTGAGGGCGCTGGTGTGTTCGCCGGTCGGGGGAAGGCGCGCTGGGAGGTAGGCGGGGCGGTCGCAGACTTTGCAGCCCAGGCCGATGGAGAAGGTGCGGCCGATCGCGCCGTGGTTGGGGGCGGGTGGCATACGGTCTCGGAGCTGACGCCGAAGAGGTCGGCCAGGTGGTCGATGTCGTAGCGGCGGTTCTCGGCGGCGGTGCGGAACCTGCGGTAGGGGAGG
>JAFACJ010000543.1 GCA_023425615.1 Actinomycetes bacterium | reverse complement strand
GGTCGAGGACGCGGACGGCGGTCTCGGCGGCGCCCGCCGCCCCGCCGGCCTCCTCCCAGCTCCACGCGGCGGGCTTGGGCGCCCACGCGCCGAGGACCACGTGATCGGCGTTGGCGCCGCGCGCGGCCGTCGTGGTCATGCCGAACACCTCGTCGCCGAGGCCGACGCCGGTGACGCCGTCACCGATCTCATCGACGACCCCGGCGGCGTCGAACCCGGTCCGGTACGGGAACGCGGCCGGCACCATCGCGCGCAGCGCCCCGGACCGGATCAGCGCCTCTCCCGCCGACAGCCCCGACGCCCGCACCGCGATCCGGATCCGCCCCGGTCCGGCGCGCGGCGGATCGATCTCCGCGATGTGCACGACGCCGGGCGGGCCATAGGAGGAAAACTGAACGGCTCTCATGGTGCGGACCGTAACGGAACACCCCGTCCGTTTGGCTAAAGTGAGAGCGATGACCGCCGAAGTGAGGCAGAGCCTGCGCTCGGACGCCCGCGACAACCGCGAGCGGATCCTCGCCGTGGCCCGGCTGGCGTTCGCCGCCGAGGGGCTCGACGTGCCGATCCGTGAGATCGCCCGGCGCGCCGAGGTCGGCCCGGCGACCGTCTACCGGCACTTTCCCACCAAGGAGGTCCTGCTCGCCGAGGTGTTCGCCGAGCAGCTGACCCTCTGCTCGGAGATCGTCGCCGACGGGCTGGCCGCGGCCGATCCGTGGCAGGGGTTCCGGCTGGTCGTCGAACGGCTCCTGGAGATGCACGCCCTCGACCGCGGCTTCTCCCGCGCGTTCACCTCGCGCCTGCCGCGGGAGGCCGGCTTCGCCGCCGACCGCGACCGCACCCTGCGCCTGCTGCGCGATCTGATCCGCCGCGCGAAGGAGGCGGGCGGGTTGCGCGCGGACTTCGTCCTGGAGGACCTCGTCCTCGCGCTGATGGCGAACGAGGGCATCCGCGCCGACTCCCCCGAGGCGCGGGCGGCGGCGTCACGGCGTTTCGCGGCCCTGATGCTCCAGTCGTTCCAAGCCGACCCCGTCCCGGAGCGCCTCCCTCCGGCCGTCCGCCTCCCCCTCACCCGGGGCTGACGGCGGGCGGCGCCGGCACGGCGCGCGGGGTCAGGGGGTCACAGCCAGCCCTGGCGCTGGGCGATGGTGAGGGCCTCGGCCCGGTTGCGGGCGCCCACTTTGCCGATGGACGCCGACAGGTAGTTGCGGACGGTGCCCTCGGACAGGTGGAGGCGTTTGGCGATGTCGGAGACGGTCGAGCCGTCCCGTGTCTCCTTGAGGACCTCGCGTTCGCGTGCGGTCAGGGGGTTGGGGCCCGAGGTGAGGGCGGCGACGGCCAGGGTCGGGTCGATGACGCGTTCGCCGGCGAGGACGCGGCGGATGGCGGCGGCGAGCTCCTCGGCGGGGCTGTCCTTCACCAGGAACGCGACGGCGCCGGCGTCCATGGCGCGGCGGAGGTAGCCGGGGCGGCCGAACGTGGTGAGGATCATGACCTTGCAGGCGGGGAGCGCGTCGCGGATCTCGGCCGCGGCGTCGAGGCCGTCCTTGTGCGGCATCTCCACGTCGAGGAGGACGACGTCGGGGCGGAGTTCGGCGGCGAGGGACACCGCCTCGGCTCCGTCGGCGGCGGTGGCCACCACGTCGAGGTCGTCTTCCAGGGACAGAAGTGTCGCCAGGGCGCCGCGGACCATGGCCTGGTCCTCGGCGAGGAGAACGCGGATCACAAAGAGACTCTAACCAGGAGCCCTCCGGAGGAACGAGGCGCGGCATGTACCGTGCCGTCGAACTCGGCGACGCGCTCCCGCAGCCCGCCCAGCCCGTTGCCCTCGGTGATCTGGGCCTGGGCGACACCGTCGTCTGCCACCTCCAGCAGGGACGGGGACACGGTGATCTCGCATCTGCGGGCGCGGGCGTGCCGGACGACGTTGGTGACGCACTCGCGCACCGCCCACGCGAACAGCGCCTCACGGCCGGCGTCGTCAGGGGTCCCGCTCAGCCTGACGACGGGCTCGACGCCGGCCGCGGTCAGGACGTCGCGCGCGGAGTCCAGTTCCTCGGCGAGCGTCCGCTGCCGGTAGCCGGTGACGGTCTCGCGGACGTCGCGCAGCGCCCCGGCGGCGACCTTGTTGACGTCGCGCATCTCCTGGGCGGCGCGTGCCGGGTCGCGCTCGGACATCCGTACCGCCAGTTCGCTCTTCAGCACGATCAGGGACAGGCTGTGCCCGAGCAGGTCGTGCAGGTCGCGGGCGATCCGCAGCCGCTCCTCGGCCGCGGCCAGCCGCGCCACCTCCGCCCGCGCCGCCCGCAGTTGCTGGACCAGCTCCCCGGAATGCCGGAAGGCCAGCATCATCAGCCCGAGTCCGAAAGTGGTGGAGGTGACCGTCAGCACGCCCATCCCGTCGGCGCCGATCAGCTCGCACAGGACGAAGGCGACGCCCGTGCACAGTAGGAGCGCCGGGAACGTCCAGCGCTTGGGCAGGAAGACGGAGGAGACGATCGCCAGGTAGATCGGGAAGCCGGCGAAGTCACGGCCGAACATCACGGGAGAGGCCAGGCCCAGCAGCACGAACAGCGCGTAGGGCGTCCAGGCGGACGCGGCAGGCTCTTCGAGCCAGTTGTCGCGGATCAGGGCCACGGTGTAGTAGAGGGCGACGAACGCCAGCAGCACCACCGCGGCGAGGACGCGCCGGAGACCCTCGTAATCCGCCACGACACCGGCCAGCGGCAGCAGGTAGAACATCCCGAACGACAGGCCGACGGCCCGTCCCGCCCGGCGGCCGTTGAAGCCGCCGGGGAGGAGCGGGCTGAAGAAGGACGACTGGTTCATCACGCCGCCGCGGCACGGCGGTAGCCGAGCAGGGCCAGGGCGCCGAACCCCGCGGTCCAGGCGGCCAGCACCGCGACCGCCGTCACCGAAGGGGCGTGCCCGCCCACCAGGTCCCAGCCGAGTTCGGCCATCCGGTTGGCGGGGGTCCAGGGGGAGATCTCCTTGAGGAAGCCGGGGAGCTGGTCGACGGTGACCCACAATCCGCCGACGACGGCCATGGGCAGGTAGAGCATGAGCATCGCGGGCTGCGCGGCGTCCGGCTTGAGGAACGAGCCGATCATGACGCCCAGGGCGGCGAACGGCAGGGTGGCCAGGGTCAGCACCGCCAGGAGCTCGACCCAGCGGCCGGCCGCGAGCTGGACGTCCTGGACGAGGACGGCGGTCGCGGTGACCAGCACCAGGGCGGGCAGGGAGACGACGAGGGCGGTGAGGATCCGCACGGTGATCACCTTCCAGGCCGCGAGCGGTGTCACCCGGAGCTGGCGCAGCCAGCCGCCGTGCAGCTCCATGGCCAGCCGCGGCCCCGTCGCGTTGAGCGCCGCGCCGATCGCGCCGTAGCTGCCGAACGCGACCATCATGTACTGGGCGACGTCCAGGCCGGTGCCCGGCTCGGTGCCGTCGTCGCCGTAGATGGAGGAGAAGAGCAGGAACAGCGCCACCGGGAAGGCGACGGTGAAGAAGAGGAAGCGGCGGTCGCGCAGCGTCCGCAGGATCTCCAGGCGCAGGTAGGCGAGCATCCTTCGATGTCCTTTCGGGGGTTGTGCCGGGGCGTCGGGTCAGCCGGTGATGGACAGGAAGGCGGTCTGGAGGTCCATGCCGTCGATCTCCAGACCGGTGATCCGCAGGCCGCTGCCGGTGAACAGCGCCGCGACGGTGGCGTCGGAGTCGGTGGTGCGCAGCTCCACGACGGGGCCCTGGATCAGCACCTCGCGGACGCCCGGCAGCCGGTCGAGCCCGGCGCTCGGCTGGTCGCCCAGGGTGAACCGTACGGTGCGCCCGCCCGCCCGCTGCTTGATCTCCGCGGGTGTGCCCTCGGCGACGGCCCTGCCCTTGGCGATGATGGCGATCCGGTCGGCGTTCTCGTCCGCCTCCTCCAGATAGTGGGTGGCGAACAGGACGGTGCGCCCGCCCGCGGCGTAGGCGCGGATCCCGGTCCAGAACGCGCGCCGCGACTCGACGTCCATCGCGGCGGTCGGCTCGTCGAGCACCAGCACCTTCGGGCCGCCGACCAGCGCCATCGCGAACCGCACCCGCTGGGCCTGGCCGCCGGACAGCCGGCTGGCCCTGCGCCCGGCCAGGCCGGTGAGGTCGGCCAGTTCCAGCACCTCCCCGAGCGGCAGCGGCTCGGGGTAGAGGCCGTGCACGAAGGAGACGACCTCCTTGACGGTCAGCCCCTCGGGGAGCGCGGCCTCCTGGAGCATCGCGCCGACCAGGCCGCGGGCGACGGCCTCGGCGGGGGTGTGCCCGCACACGGTGATGGTGCCCGCGTCGGGCCGCGTCAGGCCGAGGAGCATGCTGATCGACGTGGACTTGCCCGCGCCGTTGGGGCCGAGGAGGGCGACGCTCCGTGCCGAGGGGAGCTCCAGGTCGAGCCCGTCGACGGCCTTGACGTCACCGTAGGACTTGCGAACCTGGGAGAAGGTGATCGCGTTCATGGAAAAGACAGTAGAGATCCGCTGTTTTCCCAAGCAGTACCCGCTATCACCGGAAAGGCATGACAAAAGTCATGCGGCCCGGAGCCGCGTGCGGTGCGGTTCCGGGCCGGGGTGGGGCGGAAGGTCACTCGCCCTGTTCGAAGGCGAAGCTGGCGGGCACCTTCACCTTGGCGTTCTGCTCGGCGGTGCCGTAGACGATCCCGATCTCGCGGTGCTGGGTGAGTTCGATCTCACTCGGGTCGTCCTGCACCTCCTTGCCGTCGATGTAGAACTTCAGGGTGTGCGTGGCGTCGGTCGTGAACTGGCCGATCTGCGTCTTGCTGAGCGGCAGCTCCCAGATCTTGAAGACCTGGTCGAGGGTGAAGACCTTGTCCGTGCTGAAGGACTCCACGTGCAGGACGCCGCGGGTGTCGTGGGTGTGCAGCTCGGCGATGTTGCCGGTCGCGTCGATGCCGAGGTTGGCGGGGATCGGCTGCTGCTCGCCGTTGACGAAGAGGGTGAGGTGGGAGTGCTCGTGCTTGGCGTCGCCCTCCATGCCCGGCTTCACCTCGAGGCCGAGCTTCTCGGCCATCTTGACCGGGTCGGCGGGCAGTGCCCAGGGCGGTCCCGCCGCGATCCGCGCCTGGTTCGCCTTCTCGTCCTTGCGGTCCCGGTCGCTCTCGTTCTTCTGGATCGCCCAGTAGGCACCGCCGCCCAGCGCGCCGACTATCACGATGACCACCGCGAAGGTGATCAACCAGCGGATCCGCTCCCGCCGCTTCTCCGCCGCGCGCATGACGGCCACGCGCTCCTTCGCGCTGGCCTTCGCGCTCGCGCCGCCGCCCTTGCTCTTGGTCGCCACTGCTCTGGTCCTCCGGGGGATCGTCCAGGGTCACAGCCAAACATGACCCTGTTAAAGAGTAGGTAAGAGCTTGGCCTGCCCGGTACCCTCCGCGCCACCCCCTGGGCCCTGTGGCTTGCGGCGTTTCTGGGGATAGGCACCATGAAAAATGTCGGGAAAATCAATTGCTGCGCATTTTATTTGATCGAACGCGCAGCTCCATGGGAATTCGCGAGTCTCCCTACCGTGCGCGGCGAGCTGTACTAACGTCCCCCAACGACGGTGCCGCCAAAGGGGCGGAGAAAAGAACCGTCCGGGGGGATGAGAAATGAAGACCACCACCAGGAATATGTTCTGCGTCATCGCGGTCGCTCCGGTGGTCGCCCTGCTCGGCGGGGCGCCCGCGGAGGCCGGCCCGGCCGACGACGGGCCGCTGGCCGCCCTGATGCAGGGCCAGGGCGCGAACGGCTCGGCGGCGGATCTGGCACGTCCGATCCTCGGCCCGTTTCCCTACTTCGCCTCCGACACGGTGAAGAGCGCGGGCACCGCGAGGATCGAGTCCCTCCGCGACGGCTCGCACGAGGCGACCTCGCTGCTCGGACGCACCTCCAGCCCGAAGTACGACCTTCAGGCCCAGGGCATCGCCAGCAAGTGCCAGACACCGGCCAAGGGGCGGAGCAGGGGCACCACCGTGCTGGAGAACGCCACGCTCCAGGGCCGCAGGCTGCCCGAGCACCCGGCGGTCGGGCAGCGGATCCCGCTGCGGGACGGCGCCTACGCGGTCCTCAACAAGCAGGTGCGCAGCGCCGAGGCCTTCACCGTCATCGGCACCCAGTTCGTCGACAAGACCGGCAAGACCACCGACCTGGCCAAGACCCGCTGCGTCACGCCCCAGCGGATGATGGCGGCGCAGCGCCGGGTGCCGGGTGGCGACGCCACTCAGCGGCAGGCGCCGGCCCAGCCGCCCGCCGACGCCAGGCCCGGTGACCCGCAGGTGGCCAACGGCGCCGTCGACGGCCTGGTCGAGGGCCTGGTCGGCGGGCTGATGGACATGCAGAAGAAGCTCGACAAGTACATGTACACCAGCGCCCCCGGCACCACCCAGGGGCGGACGGCACCCGCCGCGCACGAGGACCCGTCCCAGGGATCCTCGTTCCAGGGGTCGACCTCACCGGGCTCTCCGCTCTCGCCGAGGCAGGCGGCCGAGGCCGCCAAGGCCGCGGCCAAGGCCATCGCCAAGGCGAACTCGAGTAAGCGCCGCACCTCCGGGGCCGCCGCGCCCGCCAAGCCCGCTCACGCCGCGCCCGCGGCGGCGGGAGCGGCTGCGCCCGACCCCCAGCCCAAGCTGCTGGGCGGCAAGCTCGTCGGCAGCGACGGTGACGACGTGCTGGCGGTGCTGCGCGGCAGCGGCAACAGCAGCGGCCTGAAGAGCTCGCTCTTCGAGGAGAAGGAGTCGACGGGGTCGGGACTGTTCGGCGGGCTGCCCGGTCTGCAGCAGCTCCCGGCGAACGTGTCCGACCTGCTGCAGGGCTACGCGGTCGGCTGACCCGACCCGCTCCCTCGATCCGCACGGCCCACCGGGCCGTGCGGATCTTCGTTTATGCGCGACGTGCCCTCAGGGCGAGGTGATCTCGGTGGTGAAGGCGTCGGCGGCACGCCGCATGACCGGCACCGCGCCCTCCACCACCTCGGGTGTCATACGTCCGCTGGGCCCCGACACGGAGAACGCGGCGAGGGTGGGCGCCCCGGTCAGCGGAACCGCCACACAGCGGACGCCGAGTTCCTGCTCTTCGTCGTCCATGGCGTAGCCGCGTTCGCGGATGACGGCGAGCTCGGCCATCAGCGCGTCGGGCTCGGTGCGGGTGTGCGGGGTACGGGCGGGCATGCCGGTACGCTCGAGGAGCGCGCGGGCGTCGCCCTCGGGAAGCTGGGCCAGCAGCGCCTTGCCGACGCCGGTGCAGTGCGGCAGGACCCGGCGGCCCACCTCGGTGAACATGCGCATGGAGTGCCGT
>JAFACJ010000456.1 GCA_023425615.1 Actinomycetes bacterium | reverse complement strand
GCGCCGCGCTGCGCGCCGACCTGTCGCCGCGGCATGTCCCCGACCGCTTCATCACGGTGCCCGGCGTGCCGCGCACCCTGTCGGGCAAGAAGCTGGAGGTGCCCGTCCGCAAGATCCTCCAGGGCGCCGACCCCGACGAGGCGGTCAACCGCGGGTCGCTGGCCGACCCGTCGGTCCTCGACCACTACCTTCCGAGCCGGCAGGAGGAGCGGGCATGAGCTGGAAGACCCTGCGGCTGGAGAGCCGCGCCGACGGGGTGCGGGTGCTGACGCTGGACGATCCGGCGCGGCACAACGCCATCAGCTTCGCGATGCGCGACGAGCTCGTCGCGGTCGCCGCGGGGCTGCGCGCCGACCACGACGCGCGGGTC
The DNA here is from genome assembly GCA_023425615.1 of Actinomycetes bacterium. Taxonomy (GTDB): domain Bacteria; phylum Actinomycetota; class Actinomycetes; order Streptosporangiales; family Streptosporangiaceae; genus Actinocorallia. Next base: position 5,471 of record JAFACJ010000456.1, on the reverse strand, counting down.
CTCGTCATCACCGGGGCCGGGAACTCGTTCTGCTCGGGCGCCGACCTGGGCGAGCTGTTCGGCGCCGAGGACCTGCCGGTGCGGGAGATCCGCGACGACGCCTCCCGCATGTACGACGCGTTCCTGGCGATCCGCGACCTTCCCCTGCCGACGATCGCGGCGGTGCAGGGCCACGCGATCGGGGCGGGCCTGAACCTGGCGATGAGCTGCGATGTGCGGCTGGCCTCGCCGCGCGCGAAGTTCAGCGCGACGTTCAGCCGGATCGGCCTGCACCCCGGCGGCGGCTGCACCTACTTCCTGGTGGAGGCGCTCGGCCGCCAGCGGGCCCTGACCGTCCTGCTGGAGGGCGGCACCCTCGTCGGCGAGCAGGCGGTACGGCACGGGCTCGCCCTGGAGCTGCACGAGGACCCCCTGTCCGCCGCGCTGGAGCTGGCCGGGAGGTTCGCGGCCGTGCCGCCGGGCCTGGCCCGCGACATCAAGACCGCGGTCGGGCTGGCGGCCACGCAGGGTTTCGAGGCGACCCTGGCGTTCGAGGCGTGGGCGCAGGCCGACTCCTCCACCCGCCCCGCCACCCGCGAGTATCTGGACCGCGCCTTTCGGAAGCGCTGAGGCGTAACCGCCGCCGCACGCGGACACCGAACCCCCTCCCGGAGTGCACCGGGAGGGGGTTCGGTGTGTTTAACGCCGCCGTTACACCCGGCTCTTGCGGCGGCAAACCACCCCTGGTTCACTGCAAGGCAACGATGGTTCATCACAGTGAACGACAGTGAACAGAGGTGATCGATGGGCACGGTGGCCGCCCCTGGGACGGCGACGCTGGCCGAGCTGGTCGAGAGGGAGGGGATCAGGTTCGTCCTCGCCACCTTCGTCGACATGACCGGCAAGCCCTGCGCCAAGCTCGTCCCCGCTCCGGCCGTGAAGATGCTTCAGGAGGAAGGGGTGGGCTTCGCCGGGTACGCCGCCGGGGCCATCGGCCAGCAGCCGTCCGACCCCGACCTCATCACCCTCCCCGACGTCTCCTCCTTCACCCCCCTGCACGAGGTCAAGCCGGGCCTTGCCATGGTCCAGTGCGACCCGCACGTGGACGGCGAGCCGTGGAAGTACGCGCCGCGCGTGATCCTCAAGGCGGTCCTGGCCCGGCTGGCCGGGCGCGGCATGACCGCGATGGTCGGCGCGGAGGCCGAGTACTTCCTGGTCCGGCGCACCCCCTCCGGCGGCGTCGAGGTCGCCGACGACAAGGACACCTCCGCCCGGCCCTGCTACGACGCCCGCGACCTCACCCGCATGTACGACCACCTCGCCGAGGTCTCCACCGTCCTGAACGGGCTCGGCTGGTCCAACTACGCCAACGACCACGAGGACGGCAACGGGCAGTTCGAGCAGAACTTCGCCTACGCCGAGGCCCTGGCCACCGCCGACCGGCTCATCGCCTTCCGCTACCTCGTCCAGATGCTCGCCGAGCGGCGCGGCATGACCGCCACGTTCATGCCCAAGCCGTTCACCGACCGGACCGGCTCCGGACTGCACATGCACATGTCGCTGTGGGAGGGCGAGTCCCCGCTGTTCCCCTCGGCCGACGATCCGCGCGGGCTGGGGCTCTCGCCCCTGGCCTACCGGTTCGTCTCCGGGCTGCTGCGGCACGCGCCCGCCCTGTCGGCGATCGTCACCCCGACCGTCAACTCCTTCAAGCGCACCACCGCCGCGACCACCGCGTCCGGCGCGACCTGGGCGCCGCGCCGCGCCACCTACGGCGGCAACGACCGCACCCACCTGGTGCGGGTGCCCGACGGCGACCGCGTCGAGGTGCGGCTGTGCGACGGCTCGGCCAACCCCTACCTGGCGATGGCGGCGCTGCTGACCGCGGGGCTCGACGGCATCGACACCGGCGCCGACCCCGGCGACCCCGGCTCGGGCAGCGACGATCTCCCGCCGACCCTGCTGCACGCCGTCGAGGCGCTGGAGGCCGACTCCGTCGTGACGGGCGCGCTCGACGCCGCCGGAACCGGTGTCGGCGCCTACTACGGGCAGGTCAAGCGCACGGAGTTCCTGGCCTGGCACGGCCAGGTCAGCGCGTGGGAGACCGACGCCTACCTGACCGCCTTCTAGCCCCCACCCGATCGCACCGACGAACCAACGAGGAGGAGCATGTGCGGCATCGTCGGCCTGCACCTCAAAGGTGACAGGTACACCGAGCGCCTGGGCGAACTGCTCACCGGGATGCTCACCCAGGTCCGCGAGCGCGGTCCCGACTCCGCCGGGGTCGGGGTATATGGGCCCGAGGGCTTGAAGGTGCTCAAGGGGGTCGGTGACCCCGCGGAGCTGGCCGTGGAGTTCGGGCTCGCCGCGATGAGCGGGTACCAGGCCGTCGGGCACACCCGGATGGCCACCGAGTCCGCGATCACCGTCGAGGGCAGCCACCCGTTCTCGCCGCGGCCCGGCCTGTGCCTGGTGCACAACGGGTCCTTCGCCAACCACGCCACGATCCGCCGCGAACTGGAGGCCGAGGGCGTGGTCTTCGAGACCGAGAACGACTCGGAGGTGGCGGCGCGGTTCGTGGGGCACCGGCTGGATCACGGCGATGACCTGGACAAGGCGCTGCGCCTGGTCTGCGACCGGTTCGACGGCTTCTACACGCTGCTGGTGAGTACGGACACCGAGTTCGCCGTCGTCCGCGACGCCGTGGCCTGCAAGCCCGCGATCCTCGCCGAGACCGACGCGTGGGTGGCGATGGTCTCGGAGTACCGGGCCCTGGTCGGGCTGCCGGGGTTCGAGAACGCCCGGGTGTTCGAGCCCGGCCCCGAGGAGGTGCACCTGTGGAGGCGCTGACGGGCGAGGTACGCGAGATCAACCGGGCGCTGCGGGCGCTGCCGGACGGGGCGTCGGCGCTCGTCGCCGACCCGCGCGGCAGGCACAACCTCGCCGTCGGCCTCGACGCCGCGGTGAAGGTGGTGCTCGACGGGCCCGCCGGCTACTACATCGGCGGCCTCGGCAAGCGCGCCGAGATCACCGTGAACGGGCCGGTCGGCTGGGGCGTCGGGGAGAACCTGATGTCCGGCCGGATCCGGGTGAAGGGCGACGCCAGCCAGTCGGCGGCGGCCACCGCCCGCGGCGGCCTCGTCGTCGTGGACGGCAACGCCTCGCTGCGGGCGGCGATCTCGCTGAAGGGCGCGACCCTGGCCGTCGGCGGGAGCGTCGGCGCCTACTGCGGGTTCATGGCCCAGGCCGGGACCGTCCTCATCGGCGGCGACGCCGGTGACGGGCTCGGCGACTCCCTGTACGAGGCGGTCATCTACGTCGCCGGGCGGATCGCCGGCCTCGGCACCGACGCCAGGGTCGAGGAGCTGACCGAGGACGACGTGAGGACCGTCCGTGACCTGGTGAAGACGTGCGGGTTCGACCACATCGATCCCGAGAACGTGACGAAGGTCGCCTCGGCCCGGACGCTCTACCACTTCGACACCCGGCACCACGCCTCCTACTGAGCCAGGGAGCACGCTCGTGAACCACACCTTCCCGCCCTCGGTCATCGCCGAGATCCAGGAACGCGCCTCCCTCGGCCGGTACGCCATCCGCGGCCTCGGCGCCCGCCGCGCCGTGCCCAGCTTCGATGACCTGCTGCTGCTCACCGCAAGCGCCTCCCGCTACCCGCTGGAGGGCTACCGGGAGCGCTGCGAGACCAGGACCGTCCTCGGCTCCCGCAACGCGAGCGAGCCGATCGTGCTGGACATCCCCATCACCATCGCGGGCATGTCGTTCGGCGCCCTGTCGGCCGCCGCCAAGGAGGCGCTCGGGCGGGCAGCCGGCGAGGTCGGCACGTCCACGACGACCGGCGACGGCGGCATGACCCCCGAGGAGCGCGCCTCGTCCAAGACCCTCGTCTACCAGTGCCTGCCCTCCCGCTACGGCTTCGATCCCGACGATCTGCGCCGGGCGGACGCCGTGGAGATCGTGCTCGGGCAGGGCGCCAAGCCCGGCGGCGGCGGGATGCTGCTCGGCCAGAAGGTGGGGCCGCGGGTGGCGCGGATGCGCACCCTTCCCGAGGGCATCGACCAGCGCTCGGCCAGCCGCCACCCGGACTGGACCGGGCCCGACGACCTCGCCATCAAGATCCTGGAGCTGCGCGAGGCGACCGACTGGCGCATCCCCGTCTATGTGAAGGTCGGCGCCACCCGCACCGAGCACGACGTGAAGCTCGCCATCGCCGCCGGTGCCGACGTGGTGGTCGTGGACGGCATGCAGGGCGGCACCGCCGCCACCCAGGACGCCTTCATCGAGCACACCGGCATCCCCACCCTCGCCGCCGTCCGGCTGGCGGCCGAGGCCATCGCCGAGGTCGGCGCCGACGTCCAGCTCGTCATCTCCGGCGGCATCCGCAGCGGCGCCGACGTCGCCAAGGCCCTGGCCCTGGGCGCCGACGCCGTCTCCATCGGCGTGGGCGCCCTCATCGCCCTCGGCTGCAACGACGACGGCTACACCGACGAGACCGGCGCCAGGGTCGACGTCACGCCCGAGTACCGGAGGCTCGGCGCGGCGCCGGGCGGCTGCTCGGCCTGCCACACCGGCGCCTGCCCCGTCGGCATCGCCACCCAGGACGACCTCCTCTCCCGCCGTCTCGACCCCGGGCCCGGCGCGACCCGTGTCGCCAACTACCTGCGCTCCCTGGCCATGGAGACCACCATGCTGGCCCGCGCCTGCGGCAAGTCCGACGTCCACCATCTGGAGCCCGAGGACCTGGTCGCCCTCACCGTCGAGGCGGCGGCCATGGCCCGCGTCCCCCTGGCCGGCACCTCCTGGATCCCGGGCGTGACGGGATGAGCGGCGCGGACGTCACGGACGTCGTCATCGTCGGCGGCGGGCTGGAGGGCGCGGCCGCGGCCTGGGCCCTGGCGTCGCGGGGCGTGCCGGTGACGGTGCTGGAACGCGGCACCGTCGGGTCGGGCGGCACCGGGAAGTCGAGCGGGATCGTGCGGTGCCACTACGGGGTGCCCTCGCTGGCGGCGATGGCGTGGAAGGGCACCGCCCTGTTCGAGAACGCCGCCGACGTCCTGGGCGCTGACGTCGGCTTCCGGCGGAGCGGCTATGTGGTCGGGGTCGGCGGGCGGAACGCCGCGGCGCTGCGCGCCAATCTGGAGATGCACCGGGGCCTCGGCATCGAGGTCGCCGAGATCGGCCACGACGAGGTGGCAGCGCTATGGCCGTCGGCGTACCTGGAGGACTTCGCGGCGTTCGGGTACGAGCCGCGCGGCGGGTACGGCGACGCCTACCGGACGGCGCAGGCGTTCGCGGCGGCGGCGCGGCGCGAGGGAGCCGACATCCGCCAGGGCACGCCCGTGGCGTCGCTGCTGGCGAGCGGCGACAAGGTCACGGGCGTGCGGCTGGCCGACGGCACGGAGATCGCGGCCGGGACCGTCGTCCTGGCCGCGGGTCCGTGGTCGGTGGCGCTGGCCGCGCCCCTGGGGATCGACCTGCCG
>JAFACJ010000273.1 GCA_023425615.1 Actinomycetes bacterium | reverse complement strand
TTGAACGTCGTAGGCGGTGACGGGCTTCCCGTCCGCGCCGGTGACACGGAAGGCGAACCGCCCGTCGGTGGCGTCCACCCGGCTGATCCCGGGTGGGCGCGCCGTCGGCGCCGCCGTCGGCGCGGGGGCCGCCGCTTGGTGGGAGTGGGCTCCGTGCGAGGGGGTGGGGCCGGTGGTGTCACGGCCGGAGAGGTCGGGGCCCACGGCCCGTCCCGCTCCGAGCGACGCGCCGAAGACTGCCGTCAGGCCGAGGGCGAAGGCGCCCAGCTTCACCGCGGTGTTCATGGTCTCTCCTTCGGTCTCCTCCCTCCGAACCATATACCCCATGGGGGTATTTCAGACGATGGCTGTGAGGCCGCTCACACCGCGGCGGCCAGCAGCGCGGGGAGGTCGGCGATGGAGGCGATGAGATGGTCGGGGGTGCCCAGCTCCAGGTCGGAGGGCCGGAACTTGCCGGTGCGGACCTGGACGCCGGTGAGCCCCGCCCGCTGGGCGGCGAGCACGTCGGCCTCCAGATCGTCGCCGATCATGAAGCCGGTCTCGGCTCCCAGCGAGGCGAGCGCGGTGCGGAAGAACGTGGGCGCGGGCTTGCCGACCACCTCCGCGCGGATCCCGGCGGCTGCCTCCCAGCCCAGCAGATAGGCGCCCGCGTCGAGCTGGAGCCCACGGTCGGTGCGCCAGGCCAGGTTACGGGCCATGGCGACGAGCTTCGCCCCCTCCTGGAGGAAGCCGAACACCCGGTTGACCGTCGCGTAGTCGAACTCGGGCCCCGCCCCGCCGACCACCACGACGTCCGGCGCGTCGTCGACGAGCCGGACTCCGGGCAGGTCCTCGGTGACGTCGCCGCCGTTCAGCAGGAAGCAGCGCGCCCCCGGATGCTCGCGCTCCAGATACGCGGCGGTCGCCGACGTGGCGGTGAGGACGTCGCGTTCGGTGATGGGGAAGCCCGCCTCGACCAGGGCGCCGGTGATGGACGCGCGGGTCCGCGAGGTCGTGTTGGTCAGCAGCGCGAACCGGTGCCCGTCGTCGCGGATCCGCTCCAGGGCCGCCACGGCCCCCGGTATCGCCTTCCAGGAGACGGTCAGCACGCCGTCGATGTCGATCAGTACTGTGGCCATACCCCCGAGGATGGCACCGGGCGTCTCAGCGCAGGGGCAGCGCCATCCAGATCACGTGCTCGTTCTCGATCACGGAGGCGAAGCCCAGCGCCCGGTAGAAGCCGACGGCGCGGGTGTTGGCGGGATCGACGCCCAGATGCAGCCCGGGTGAGCCGGCCTCCCGCAGCCGCGCGCACAGCAGGTCCATCAGCCGGCGCCCGTACCCCTTGCCCTGGGTCTGGGGGAGCAGGTCGATGTGCAGGTGCGAGGGGTAGTCGCCGACGATCTCCGCCGGGGCGGGCTGGAAGTGGTGGATCGCGTGCATCTTGTGTTCGTCCGGCGTCTTCGGGTCGGCCGGATCGGGGTACCGGTCGCGCAGCGGCGGCCACCACTCGGCCTCGCAGCGCGCCTCGAACTCCCGGGTGTCGGGGGCGCCCAGGATGTAGCCGAGCACCTCGCCCTCGTCGACGACGAAGGCGAAGCCGGGGCACAGCTTCAGGTAGGGCCCGGCGTAGACGTGGCCGAGCAGCGCGGGATCGGCGTACAGGTGGGTGGCGTCCCGGCCGGACGCGCCGGTGCGCAGGCAGATGTCGTAGACGGCTGCCTCATCACCCGGCCTGAACTGGCGGATCGTCATGGATCTCCTTCGCTACCTTGGACGCCATGTCTGATCTGTTCGTTTATGGCACACTCCGGTTCCCCGAGGTGCTGGACGCCCTGCTGGGCCGGGTGCCCGAGCTGAGCCCGGCCAGGGCGCGGGGCTGGCGGGCCGCGGCGCTGCCGGGCCGGGTCTATCCCGGCCTCGTGGCGGGCCACGGCACCGCGGACGGCATGCTGGTCCGCGGTCTCGGCCCGGACGAACTCGACGTCCTCCACGCCTACGAGGACGTCGACTACGACGTCGTCGAGGTCGGACTCACCGACGGGCGCCGTGCCCTTGCCTACCGGTGGCTGGGCGAGGAGCCCCTGGCGGAGGACTGGGATCCGGAGTGGTTCGCCAGGGAGGTCCTCGCCGCCTACGTCCAGGGGTGCGCCGTCTGGCTGGCCGAGTACCGCGCGGGCTAGGGGACCAGCGCCACCTTCCCGGTGATCCGCCGCTGGAGCAGGTCGTTCAGCACGTCCTGCGCCTCGGCCAGCGGGCGGACGGCGGGGACGACGGGATCGAGCCGCCCGTCGGCCACCAGTTCCAGCGCGTCACGGTGCAGGACGACCTGCCGCTCCGGCTCGCTGAGGGACCAGGCCCCCCAGTCCACGCCGACGACGGAGCGGTTGCGCAGCAGCACCTGGTTGAGCGGGAGCGAGGGGATGCCCCCGGTGAACCCGATCACCGCGTACCGTCCGTAGGAGCGCAGGGCGCGCAGCGCGGGGTCGGCGGTCTCCCCGCCCACCGGGTCGTAGACGACGTCCACGCCGCCGTCGGAGAAGGCGCGCGCCGCGGTCTTCACATCCTCCGAGGAGGTGTCGACGACGGCGTCGGCGCCCGCGGCCAGGGCGGCGTCGCGCTTGGCCGAGGTGGAGGCGCCGGCCAGCACCTTCGCGCCCAGCGCCTTGGCGACCTGCACGGCGGCGAGCCCCCCCCCGCCCCCCGAGCCGAGGACGAGGACGGTCTCCCCCTCCCGCAGCCCGATCCTGTCGCGCAGCGCGAACAGCGCCGTGCAGTAGGACTGGGTGAACGTCGCGGCGCGGGGGAAGTCGAGCCGGTCGGGGATGGTCACGGCCGACCGCGCGGGCACCGCGATCCGCTCGGCGAACGCTCCGAGCCCGCACATGACGGCCACCCGGCTGCCGACGGCGGGTCCCTCGGTATCCGGTCCGAGCGCCGTCACGGTCCCGGCCACCTCGCCGCCCGGCACGAACGGCAGCGGGGGTTTGATCTGGTCGCGCCCGTGGAGGAACAACCCGTCCACGTAGTTGACTCCGGCCGCCGCCACCTCGATGAGCACCTGCCCCGGGCCGGGTACCGGCTCAGGTGCCTCCACTGTCGACAAAGAACCCAGTTCTTCCACCATCAACGCACGCATTCCGGCACTGTAGATCAGTGTGAGATACGGCACGGGGAGGGGGGTCCGCCGACCGGTGGGCGGAAGGTCAGTCCAGATCCTGGAGCGGGTAGCGAAGGCCCATGTGGGAGGGGCGGAAGCCGACCTTCTGGTAGAAGCGGATGGCGTCGGGGCGCTGCCGGTCGCTGGTGAGCTGCACCACACGGCAGCCCATGGCGCGTGCCTCCTCGATGGCCCAGCGCAGCATGGCGTGCCCGACGCCGCGGCCGCGCAGGTCGCCCGCCACCCGGACGCCCTCGATCTGGGCGCGGGAGCTGCCCATGTAGGTGAGGCCGGGGATGTAGGTGAGCTGGAGGGTGCCGATGACGTCGCCGTCGACGTCGGCGACGATGAGCCGGTTGTGGGGGTCGGCGTCGATCGCGGCGAACGCCTTCTCGTAGTGGTCGTTGACCTCGGGGGACTCCCGGGTGCTGCCCAGCACGTCGTCGGCGAGCAGTCTGACGATTTTCTCGAGGTCGGCGCGGGTGGCGTCGCGGAAAACGGGCTGCTTGCGGGTGCTGGTCATGGCCCGCAGGGTATCCGGCCGCCCGTAACGTGGAATTCGCGGGACCGCTCAAACGTCGGGTTGTAGTACTACGCCCTGTAGTACTACGCTGGGTGGCGATGAAGGACGCGCAAGGAGGCGTGCGGTGAAAGCCACCATGTATCGCGACGCGGCGAACCCGCTCGCAGTACGCAAGGACACCGACGAGCACTGGACCGACCTGGCCGAGTGCCACGGCGCAGATCCGGAGATCTTCTACCCGATCTCCGACGCGGGCCCCGGCCAGATCCTCATGCAGGAGGCCAAGCGGATCTGCCGCCGCTGCCCCGTGGCCGCCGACTGCCTGGACTGGGCGCTGCGCGCGGGCGAGCCGGCCGGGGTCTGGGGCGGCACCACGCCCGAGGAGAGGCGTTATCTCAGGCGCTGAGCGGGTACGGCGATAGGCCAAGAACTTATCGGGTACATCGGTCGTTAAGTTGAAAAACGACAGATAGGACAAGTTCCCGATGAGCGACCGAGGCCGGGCTTTCGGCCGCAGAGCCGCCGGAGAGCTGACCGTCCAGGCCACCCGCGCCCTGTCCGCCGCCGCCCTCGTGGGCGGCATGCTGGCGCTGATGTGGCTCCTGGAGGCCATCGACTACGTCCTGGGCGGCTGGCTCGACACCTTCGGCATCCGTGCCCTCTACCTCCCCGATCTCCCCCAGATCTTCAGCGCGCCCTTCCTGCACGGGAACTTCGAGCACCTGATGGCCAACACGGTGCCCTTCGCCGTGCTGGGGTTCGCGGCGGCGATCCGCGGCCCCGGCAAGTTCGTGCTGATGAACCTGATCGTCATCGTGATCGGCGGCCTCGGCGTCTGGCTGACCGGGCCGCCGAACTCCGAGACCCTGGGCGCCAGCCTGCTGGTCTTCGGCTACTTCGGCTATCTCCTGGGCCGCGGCTTCTTCGAACGGCATCTCGGCGACGCCGTGATCGCGGTCGCCGCGTTCGCCCTCTACGGGAGCATCCTCTACAGCGTCCTGCCCACCAACACCCTGGTCTCCTGGCAGGGGCACCTGTTCGGGCTCATCGGCGGCCTGGTGTCCTCCTACGCGCTGCGCCGCCGCAGGCAGCGCGAACTCCCGCCGGCGCATCGGCACGTGACCGGCGTGTGAGCGGCGCGCTCAGCCCCTGGGGCGCACCGAGACATCCGTGACGATGGCGTCCGCGGGAGTCTCCAGCGCCCCGAGGATGGCCCTGGCGACCGTCTGGGGGGCGATGTAGTCGGCGGGGTCGTACGGCTGCCCCTCCTGCGCGCGGACCCTGCGCTGCATCTCGGTGGCCGTGCGCCCCGGGTAGACGGACGTCACCCGGATGCCGGGCTCCTCCTGCCGCAGCGCGTCCGCCAGCGCCTTCAGCCCGTGCTTGCTGGCGGCGTACGAGCCCCAGCCGGGATGCACGCGCAGCCCCGAGCCGGAGTTGACGAACACCACCTGGCCGGACGCGGCCCGCAGGGAGGGCAGCAGCAGCCGGGTCAGCTCGGCGGCGCCCACGAGGTTGACCATGAGCTGGTCGATCCACTGGTCGGCGTCCTGGTCGGCGACCCGGCCCAGTTCGCACGCGCCTGCGCTGTGGATCAGGCCGTCCAGGGTCGGCGGCAGATCGGCGACGGCCAGCGCCGCCTCGATCCGCCGCGGCTCGGACAGGTCGAGCGGCACCGTCCTGACATGATCGCCGGCCGCGGGCCGCGCCCCGGGCCGCGGCAGGGTCCAGCCCTGGGTCTGCCCGTAGGGGGAGGCCGCGAACTGGGCGGCGATCTTGGTGAGCCGTTCCGGCGAGCGGCCCGAGAGGATCAGATCGTGCCCGTGCTCCCGTAGCAGCTCGGCGGTGGCGAGGCCGATCCCT
>JAFACJ010000261.1 GCA_023425615.1 Actinomycetes bacterium | reverse complement strand
GCGCCGCGGCGCCGGACGGCCGCCCTGCTGCACCGGCGTCCGGGGCTCCGCCTCGGGCTGCTGCTGTCGGCCCCGATGGCGTGGCTGGCGGTGGCCTACCTCGGCGCGCTGCTGGCGATGTTCCTGTCGGCGTTCTGGTCGACCGACGTCTTCACCGGCGAGGTCGTCAAGGACTTCACCTTCCAGAACTTCCAGGACGTCCTGACCAGCCCGGTGTATCTGCGGATCGCGCTGCGCAGCGTCGGCGTCGCCGCCCTCGTCACCGCCCTGTGCCTGCTCGTCGCCTTCCCGATGGCGTTCGCGATGGCGAAGGTCGTCTCCCCCCGGTGGCGTCCCCTGCTGGTCATCGCGGTGCTGACCCCGCTGTGGGCCGCCTACCTGGTGAAGGCGTACGCGTGGCGCGTCATGCTCGCCGAGGGCGGCGTCGTGGACTGGGCGCTGCGGCCCCTCGGCCTGGAGGGGCCGGGGTACGGGCTGACGGCGACCGTCCTGGTCCTGACGTACCTGTGGCTCCCGTACATGATCCTGCCGATCTACACGGGCCTGGAGCGGCTGCCGGTCTCCCTGCTGGACGCCTCCGCCGACCTCGGCGCCAGGGCGGGGCGCACCTTCCGCACGGTGGTGCTGCCGCTGACGTTCCCGTCGGTCGTGGCCGGCACCCTGTTCACGTTCTCGCTGTCCCTCGGCGACTACATCACGGTGAAGATAGTCGGCGGCAAGAGCCAGCTCATCGGCAACGTCGTCTACGACAACATCGGCGCCGCCAACAACCTCCCGTTCGCCGCGGCCGTCGCCACCCTCCCGGTGGTCGTCATGCTCGTCTACATCCTCGCCGTCCGCCGCACCGGCGCCCTGGAGGAGATGTGATCCTCGCCCGCAGCACCCGCCTGGCCCTGCGCGCCTTCCTCGTGCTCGGCCTCGTGTTCGTCTACCTGCCGCTCGGCCTGGTCCTGCTGAACTCCTTCAACGCCGACCGCGCCTTCGGCTGGCCGCCCGGCGGCCTGACGACGCGCTGGTGGTCGCTGGCCGCCGGCAACGAGGGGGCGCGGCAGGCGGTCCTGACGAGCGTCAAGGCGGGGCTCGGCGCCACGGCCATCGCGCTCGTCCTCGGCACGATGATCGCCTTCGCGGTGCAGCGGTACCGGTTCTTCGGCCGCGACACCGTCTCCCTGCTGGTGGTCCTGCCGATCGCACTGCCCGGCATCGTGACGGGCATCGCGCTGAGCAACGCCTTCCAGGTGGTCTTGAAGCCCCTCGGCATCGGCCTCGGCCTGTTCACGGTCATCGTCGGGCACGCCACGTTCTGCGTCGTGACCGTCTACAACAATGTGCTGGCACGGCTGCGCCGCCAGGGCGTCCAGGTCGAGGAGGCGTCGGCCGACCTGGGCGCCGACCCCTTCCAGACGTTCCGGCATGTGACGTTCCCGCTGCTGCGCCCGGCGCTGCTGGCGGGCGGCCTCCTGGCGTTCGCGCTGTCCTTCGACGAGATCATCGTGACGACGTTCACCGCGGGGCCCGGTGTCACCACCCTGCCGATCTGGATCTTCAACAACCTCTTCCGGCCCAACCAGGCGCCGGTCGTGAACGTCGTGGCGGCGGTCCTCGTCGTGGCGTCGGTGGTGCCCGTCTACCTCGCCCAGCGGTTGTCGGGCGAGGCGGGCCGCAAGTAGGCGCGCGTCAAGGCTTCCTGGCCAGGCCGCAGGTGGCGTCGACCTCGGGGGCGGCCGGGTCGGCGGGCCGCCAGCGCGAGGTGGACACGACGCCCGGCTCCAGGAGCTCCAGGCCGTCGAAGAACGCGGCGATCTCCTCGGGGGTGCGGGTGGCGTACGGGGAGGAGCCGCGCTCCACGGCGATCCGCACCGCCTCCTCGCGGCCCGCCCTGTCCAGCACGCCGGTGCCGTCGTTGAGCGCCACGAAGCTCCCCGAGGGCAGCGCGTCCACCAGGCCGCGGACGATCGCCGTCGCCTCGGCGTCGTCGATGACGTTGCCCATGAGGCCGAACATGATGAGGCCGATCGGCCGGGTGAAGTCCAGGGTCAGGGCCGCCGTCTCCAGGATCCGCCCGTAGTCGCGGACGTCGCAGTCGAGGTAGGCGGTGCCGCCCTCGGGCGTGCCCTCCAGCAGGGCGCGGGCGTGCGCCAGCACCATGGGGTCGTTGTCGACGTAGACGACGCGGCTCTCGGGTGCGACGCGCTGGGCGACCTCGTGGGTGTTGTCGTGGCTGGGGAGCCCGGTCCCGAGGTCGAGGAACTGGCGGACGCCCTCCTCGGCGGCGAGGTGGTGCACCATGCGGCCCAGGCAGGCGCGGGACTGGCGGGCGACCTGGAGGGTGCCGGGGAACGCCGCGATCACCTGGTCGCCGACCTCGCGGTCGATGGGGTAGTGGTCCTCGCCGCCGATCCAGTAGTTCCACATGCGCGCCGGGTGCGGCCTGGTCTTGTCGATCTCCACTGCTCCTCCGGGGGCTCGGATGCGATCGAAGATCATTTTCGGCCGGTGCCGTGCGGCGCGCAAGAGACTTACGGCCTTTGCGGTGATTCTCGGGATCCGTCAGATCCCCGGGACCGCGGTGGTCAGCGGTGTGTCGGTCAGGGAATGGCCGGTGTGCAGGAGATGGCCGCCTCCGGCGCGGTGCCAGGCGCCGTCCCGCCATACGCGGAAGGCGTGTTCGGGGATCTCCATGACGACGGTGACGGACTCGCCGGGCGCGGCCTCGGCGACGGCGAAGGCGGCGAGCCAGCGGGCGGGGCGTGACTCGTCCGGCTCGGCGGGTGCCAGGTAGGTCTGGACGACCTCGCGCCCGTGCCGCGAGCCGGTGTTCCGCAGCGTCACGGTCAGCGTGCCCTCCTCGTACACGGCCCTCTCGTAGGACCACGTCGTGTAGCCCAGCCCGGAGCCGAACTCGTACGCCGGTTCGGTGCCCGCGCGCTGCCAGGCCCGGTAGCCGATGAAGACGCCCTCGTCGTAGCGCAGGACGCCGTCCACGGGCGTGACGTCGGTGACCGGGCAGTCGGCCAGGACGGCGGGCCAGGTGGTGGGCAGGCGCCCGCCGGGCTCGGCGGCGCCGGTGAGGACGTCGGCGAGCGCGTGGCCGCCCTCCTGGCCGGGGAACCAGGTGAGCAGGACCGCCGCGACGTCCTCGCGCCAGGGCATCTCCACCGGCGAACCGGCGTTGACGACCACGACCGTGCACGGGTTGACGGCGGCGACCCGCCGGACCAGCTCGTCCTGGCGGCCCGGCAGCCGCAGCGAGGCGCGGTCGAAGCCCTCGCTCTCGACCTCCTTGGACGTGCCGACGACGACCACCGCGATGTCCGCCGCGCCGGCGACCGCCTCGGCCTGGGTCAGCAGCGTGTCGGGGTCGGCGGCCGGCTCGCGGTGGCCCAGGCCGAACCCGACGAACGGCACGGGCATCGCGGTCCCCGTCAGCCGGTGCACCAGTTCGACCTCGACCGCGGCGCCCTCCTGGAGCCGCACCGGGAAGACCGTCTGCGGAGCGGCGAAGAACGCGGCGAACGGGTCGTCGCTCTCGGGCGAGACCGTCCCCTCGAACAGCCTCGCGCCGCCGACGGTGAGCCTGAACGCGCCGACGCCTTCGACGGCGAACCGGTGCTCGCCGGTCATCTCGGGGGTGAGGACTCCGCGCATGGCGACGGAGGTGATGTCGGCGTAGTCGATGCCCTCGGGCATCTGGCCGACCCACAGCAGCGAGCCGTCCGGCTGCGGATACTCACCGAGCACCACCCCGTCCATGCCGGCCTGGGGGGCGGCCCCCAGACCCCCGAGGGCCGGTCCGGCCGATCCTCGCTCCGCTCCGGTCGCCCGGACCGCGCCGTACACAGTGGTCCGCAGGGGGAACGTGGCGGGGTTGAGCCTGTGGCCGGGGTCGGCGCCGCGCGCGTACACCACGTCGAGGCCGGCTTCACGCAGCCCTTCCAGCGGGGAGACGACATGCTCGGGGAAGACCTGG
>JAFACJ010000258.1 GCA_023425615.1 Actinomycetes bacterium | reverse complement strand
CTCGGACTTGCGCTGCCACTCCTGGAGGCCGATGAGGATCGCCGCGATCGCGACGTTGCCCAGCGGCAGCCACGCCAGCCGGGAGCCGAGGCTCGCCAGGATCAGCGCCATCTGCCGGTAGACGGCGTGCCCGGACAGGATGTGGCCCGCCTCGTGGGCGATGACGAAGCGCAGCTCCTCATCGTCCAGCAGGTCGATGAGGCCGGTGTTCAAGACGATGAACGGGTTGTCGGTGCCGATGGCCATGGCGTTCGGCTGCGGGTTCTGCGCCACGTACAGTTCGGGGACCTTCGGCATGTCCAGGATGTAGCAGGCGTCCCGCAACATGTCGTTGATGTTCCGGAACTGGTCTTCTCCGACCCGGACGGTGCCGCCCAGGAACATGAGCCTGACGGCCCGTTCGCTGATGAGCCCGGAGAGCTTGCGCAGTACCGTGTCGAAACCCGTCAGCGAGCGCAGCGCGATGAGCGCCGAGCGGTCGAGGGGGTGTTCGTAGGCACGGGAGGAGATGCCGGGGAAGCGGGTACGAGCACGATCGGGGGTGTTCGTCATGTCGGGCATGCTAATTGCGACGACCGGGACCCTGGTCGAGTTCCCGACAAGTCGGTCACCTAGGCTTGGTCACCATGAGCGAGCGCCGGGTAGGGATCATGGGCGGCACCTTCGACCCGATCCACCACGGGCACCTCGTCGCGGCCAGTGAGGTGCAGCATCTGTTCGGCCTGGACGAAGTGATCTTCGTGCCCACGGGTCAGCCCTGGCAGAAGGCAGACAAGCGGGTCACCGAGGGCGAGGACCGCTATCTCATGGCGGTCATCGCCACCGCCTCCAACCCCCGCTTCCGGGTGAGCCGCGCCGACATCGACCGGGGCGGCCCGACGTACACCTACGACACGCTGCGTGACATGCGCGACCTCCTCGGCCCCGACACCGAGCTCTTCTTCATCACCGGTGCCGACGCCCTGGGGCAGTTGCTGACCTGGCACAACGCCGATGCAATGTTCAAGCTTGCCCATTTTGTCGGTTGTACCCGGCCCGGCCATGTCCTGGCCGACCCCGGCCTCCCCGCGGGCAAGGTGAGCCTGGTGGAGGTACCGGCACTGGCCATCTCCTCCACCGAGGTGCGCGGCCGCGTCAAGGGCGGAGAACCCATCTGGTACCTGGTGCCCGACGGGATCGTCCAGTACATCAACAAACGCGAGCTCTACCGCGGGTGAGCCGCGGGGGCGCGCGACAACTCGGGCAGCAGATGGCCGAGCGGCGCCCGCCCGGCCGGCTGGTCGGGGCGGGGGAGCGTCGGCACCTTCGCGGGCACCGGACGGGTCAGGGAGTCGCGCAGCCGGTACTCCTCCCCGTGATGGAAGATCGTCAGCTCCGGACCCTCCACCAGCTCGTACGTCGCCTCATGCGAGGTCACCGTCACCTTGATCAGCGAACCCTGGTAGCGCAGCCGGAACTCCATCCGGCCCAGCGTCTCGGGCACCCGCGGCGCGAAGCTCAGCAGTCCGCCGACCCGGCGCAGCCCGCCGAACCCGGTGATCAGCACATTCCACGCCCCGGCCAGCGACGCCAGATGCAGCCCGTCCCTGGTGTTGTGCTCCAGATCCCGCAGGTCCATCAGCGCGGTCTCGGTGAGGTAGTCGTGCGCCAGGTCCAGATACCCCACCTCGGCGGCGATGACGGCCTGCGTCTGCGCCGACAGCGAGGAGTCCCGCACGGTTATCGGCTCGTAGTAGACGAAGTTGCGCTCCTTCTCCTCATCGGTGAACGCCTCGCTGCACAGATGCATCGCCAGCACCAGATCTGCCTGCTTCACCACCTGCTTGCGATAGAGGTCGAAGTAGGGGTAGTGCAGGAGCAGCGGATAGTGCTCGGGAGGGGTGTGCCGGAAGTCCCACGGAGCGCCGTCGGTGAACCCGTCGTGCTGCGAGTGGACGCCCAACCGCGCGTCGAACGGGATGTGCATCTTGTCGGCGGCGTCACGCCATGAAGCAGCCTCCTCGGCCGTCACCTCCAGCCGGTCGGCCTCGTCCGGAAGGGACAGCACCAGATCCGCCGCGGCACGCAGGTTCTTCTGCGCCATGAGATTGGTGTAGATGTTGTTGGCCTTGATGGCGCTGTACTCGTCGGGCCCCGTGACACCGTGGATGCGGAACCTGCCGTCGAGGTCGTGGTGCCCCAGCCCTCGCCACAGCCGCGCCGTGTGGACGAGCAGATCGACACCGACCTCGCGGGCGAACTGCATGTCGTCGGTGGCGTCGAGATAGCGGACGACGGCGTCGGCGATGTCGGCGTTGATGTGGAAGGCGGCGGTACCCGCGGGCCAGTACCCCGAGCACTCACCGCCGCTGATCGTCCGCCACGGGAAGGCCGCGCCCTTCAAACCCAGCTGCCCGGCCCGCTCCAGCGCCTGGGGGAGCGTGGAGTACCGCCAGCGCAGCGCGTCGGCCGCGGCCTCGGGCACCGAGTACGTCAGCGGAGGCAGCACGAACGTCTCGGTGTCCCAGAAGGTGTGCCCGTCATAGCCGGGACCCGTCAGGCCCTTGGCGGGGATGATCCGCCGCTCGGCCCTGGCCCCGGCCTGCAGGATGTGGAACAACGCGAACCGGACGGCCTGCTGGACCTCCGGATCGCCGTCCACCTCCACATCGGCGCCGCGCCAGAACTCCTCGAGATAGGCGCGCTGCTCGGCGACCAGGCCGTCCCAGCCGTTCAGCTCGGCGCCGGCCAGCGCCGCGGCCACCTGGTCGTGCAGCGCCGACCGCGACCGGTGGCTGGACCAGCCGTACGCCACGTACTTCACCAGCGTCAGCCGCTCACCGGGCTTGAGCCTGGTGGCCACCGTGAACCGGCCGATGTCGTCCTGCGACTCCACATCGACGGTCCGCTTGCCCGGCGTCTCGATCTCATGGCTCATCGCCGCGGCCATCCGCAGCCCGCTGCCCTTGGTCTCGTGCACCAGGACGATCCGGTCGTCACTGGCCAGATTCTCCAGCGAGCGCAGCGGGGACTCCAAGGCCGCCGCCGTACGCGGATCGGTGCCCTGGAACGGCAGCGGCTCATTGGCCACCAGCTCGGACTGGAGCACCAGCTGCACCTCGGAGTCGACCGGCTCCAGCTGGTAGCAGATCGCCAGGATCGACCGCTGGGTGAGGGACACCAGCCGGGTGGAGATCATCTTGACCGTGGGCCCCGCCGGAGAGCACCACTGCATCGTCCGGGTGAGCGTCCCCTCCCGCAGATCCAGGACCCGCTCATGGGAATCGAGCCTGCCGAACCGCACATCCAGCGGCTCATCGTCGACCAGCAGCCGGATGATCTTCCCATTGGTGATGTTGATCACCGTCTCGCCCGCCTCCGGATACCCGTACCCGGCCTCGGCGTGCGGCATGGGACGCAGCTCATAGACGGAATTCAGATACGTGCCGGGCAGCCCGTGCGGCTCCCCCTCGTCGAGATTGCCGCGCACCCCCACATGCCCGTTGGACAAGGCGAAGACCGACTCGGTCTGGGCGAGCCGGTCCAGGTCCAGCATGGTCTCCCTGACCCGCCAGGGCTCCACCTCATAAGGGACCGTCATCTCACCGCTCCAAGAGCTCCGAGAGGTCGTTCACCACCAGATCGGCGCCATGCGCCAGCAACGCCGGCCCATGGAGGCCGTCACGGATCCGATCGACGCCCACCACCGTGCCGAAACGGCCGGCCCGCCCCGCCTCCACCCCCGACAGGGCGTCCTCGAAGACCGCGCACAACCCCGCCGGGACATCGACGGCCGCCGCGCCCGCCAGGAACGTGTCAGGCTCCGGCTTGCCGGGAAGCCCCCGCCGCTTGGCCACCAGACCATCGATCCTGGCGTCGAACAACCCGCTGATCCCGGCCGCCTGGAGCACCTGGACGGTATTGGCGCTGGAGGAGACCACCGCGGTGAGCAGCCCCGCCGCCCGCACCGCCCGCAGATACCGCACCGAACCGGGAAAGACCTTCACCCCCTGGCGGGAGATCAGATCCAGCAGCAGGGCGTTCTTCCGATCGGCCAGCCCCCTGACCGTCTCCGCGTCCGGAGGATCATCAGGACCGCCCTCCGGCAGGGAGATCCCCCGCGAGGCGAGGAACCCCCGCACCCCGTCCTCGCGCTTCCTGCCATCGACGTACTCCTGGTAGTCCTTGACCGGATCGAAGGGCTCCAGCCCCCGCGCGGCCAGGAACACATCGAACATCGCCTTCCACGCCTCGTTGTGCAACACGGCGGTATCCGTGAGGACACCGTCGAGATCGAACAGGCACGCCTTCGCCGACTCCGGCAGTCCCAGCATGTCCGAAGCCCTACCCAGGGCGGGAACGGTTACGCGTTCGGCCATCACGCGCCGCGACGGATACGCTGAGACCGGCAGCATCGGCCTACGAGAGGGATCACGACTTCGTGACCGCATCCGAAAGAGCCGTCCAGCTGATCAAGCTCGCCGCAGAGGCGGCGGCCGACAAGCTGGCCGACGACATCATCGCTTACGACGTGAGCGAGCAACTGGTGATCACAGACGCCTTCCTGCTCTGCTCCGGCACCAACGACCGCCAGGTCCAGGCCATCGTCGAGGAGGTCGAAAAGCGCCTGCGCGAAGAGGCCGGAGCCAAACCGGTCCGCCGCGAAGGACAGCGCGAAGGACGCTGGATCCTCCTCGACTACATCGACGTGATCGTCCACGTCCAGCACGAGGAAGAACGCTCCTTCTACGCCCTCGAACGGCTCTGGAAGGACTGCCCGCCGGTCGAGCTCCCCGCCGACATCAACGCCCACATGGCGCAGCGGGCGAGGGGCACCGCATGAGCAGACGGCGCATCGTCCTCTGGCGGCACGGCCGCACCGCCTGGAACCTGGAGAACCGCTTCCAAGGCAAGACAGACATCCCCCTCGACGAGGTAGGGGTGGCCCAGGCCGAACGCGCGGCGCGGCTCCTGGC